>JAFAGQ010000335.1 GCA_023422555.1 Pseudomonadota bacterium | reverse complement strand
GCTCCAGATTGATCGTGTGCATGATGCCGGTTCCCGGCGGATTGATATGAACCTTGTCCAGGCTCCGGGATGCCCATTTCAGGAATCGATAGCGCTCGTGATTTCGCCTGATTTCATGCTGCATGTTTTCCGTTGCTGCTTGCGGATGTCCATATGCCTCGACCGCCAGCGAATGGTCGATGGAGACATCGACCTGCAACATCGGATTCAGAACCTCCGGACTGACTCCTGCCTCGGCCAGCGCATCGCGCATCCCGGCAATATCCACCAGTGCCGGCGTGCTGGTGGTGTCGTGCATGAGAACCCGTCCCGGTTGAAATGCAATCTCCTGCTCACTTGTTCCTGATCTGAGCCAGTCCAGTACCGCCTGCACCGACGAATTCCGTTCCTGCCCCTGCATATTGCGAAGTGCATTCTCCAGCAACAGACGAAGCACAACAGGCAGGCGCCAAATCGCATCGCCGCAACAGGCGTGCAAGTCCGTGTATCGGTAGAGGCGGCCTGCGAAATGCAGTTGGCCTGTGGGAGCGGGGTCGGGGTTTTTATCGGTTGTCATGAATATTATTATTGCATTTTTTATCTTTAAAGTGCAATAATAAATACAGAATCAAAATCGAAATAATCTCAATCGAAATTTCAGAGACGGAGACCAAATATGAACCGCAAAGCATTCCAACACTGTTTTACCGCTACCGCACTGGCAATCGCCAGCGCGGTACCGAGCACGCATGCATGGGCGCAGGACAATAACTATCCAGAGCGCCCAATCACGATCATCGTGCCATTTTCGGCCGGCGGCGGCGTCGATTCCATGGCTCGCATCCTGGCGGAAAAACTGCGTGATTCGCTCAAGCAGAGCATTGTTGTGCAAAACAAGCCCGGCGCCAGCGGAATGCTTGGTGCACAATACGTCGCTGCCGCGAAACCGGACGGATACACCCTGCTGTTGGGCTCGGCCGGAGAGACCTCGATCAATCAGTATGTGTACAAATCACAGATGAGATACTCTCCGGACAAAGATCTGCAACCCATTACGCTTGTGACGCGGGTTCCTAATGTGGTGGTGGCTGGCCCATCTGTGAAAGCCAGTGATATGGCAGGCCTGGTCGCGTATGCGAAGGAAAATCCCGGAAAGGTGACCTATGCCACCAGCGGAGTAGGTAATCCTCAGCATCTGAATGGCGAGCTCCTGCAGCGTCTGGCCGACGTAAAAATGGTGCATGTTCCGTATAAAGGAGCAGCAGGTCAGCTGGCAGATGTGGCGGGCGGCAACGTAGATATCACATTTGTGAGTTACGCAGGTGCCGCACCTTTCATACAAAGCGGCAAGGTGAAAGCCCTGGCAGTCACCTCAGGCAAGCGCGCAAGCTTTGCCAAGGACATACCGGCTATTTCGGAAACACCCGGACTTGCCGATTACGATCTGCAAAACTGGTTTGGGCTGTTTGCACCCGCTGGCACGCCACCCATCATTGTAGAGCGCGTTAATCAGGCTGCGGCTTCCGCTTTGAAGGATCCCGCTTTGATCAAACGGCTGCAGGACCAGGGCGGCGAGCCACAATCCATGCCCGCAACCGAGTTTTCTGCATTCATGAAGGAACAGAGTGCGCAGTACAGAAAAATCATTGACGACGCGCACATTACGGCAGAGCAATAGCAATTGTAATTCTTCTGAAGATACGCACTGACGGATTAAGGAGCCCAAATGTTTGCTTATGTCGGTTCGCGCACCACACGTGAACGCAATGCACGCGGAGAAGGAATCAGCGTATTTCGCGTTGACCCTGACTCTGCCAGTCTGACGCCAGTACAGATTCTGAAAGGGATAACCAACCCGTCTTTTCTTGCGCTGAACCAGCAAGGTGACCGGCTGTATTGTGTTCACGGTGATACGACAACAATCAGCTCATATAGGGTTAGTCCGGGAACAGGAACACTGGAGCCGTTGAACGAACAGGATACGCAAGGGCTCAATCCGGTTCATCTGGCGCTGGACTCATCAGAATCGCATATTATTGTGTCCAATCATATTGGAGCAAGCCTGTGCGTGCTGCCTTTGGCTGGTGACGGCCCGTTGCAGGCGCCATGTCATCTTGAGCAGATTACGGGAGATCCCGGGCCACACAGAGTTGAACAGAAACAGGCGAAACCGCATCATAATCCGTTCTCGCCCGATGGCAGGTATCTGCTGGTTCCCGATAAGGGTCTGGATCGCATTTTCAGTTATCAATATCAGCATGGTACGCTGTCTCTGGCCTCGACAGAGGTGACTCGGGAAGGGTCAGGCCCTCGCCATCTTGTATTTAACCCGCACAAGAAGTTCGTCTATTGCATAAATGAACTGGATTCAACAGTCTGTGGTTATCAATATGAACCTGAAACAGGAAAACTGACGGCACAACAGATTCTGCCCAGTCTGCCCGAAAACTACACAGGCAATAGTCGTGCCGCGGAACTGCTAATCTCTCCCAATGGGCTATACCTGTATGCTTCCAATCGGGGGCACGACAGTATTGCAATTTATTCGATTAACCAGCAAACCGGATGGCTCACCTTCTGTGGCTGCACACACAGCGGCGGCCGTACTCCGCGCTTTATTACACTGACGCCAGATGGTCAGTATCTTTTTGCACTGAACGAAGATGACGATTGCATTGTGACGTTCCGTGTCGATCAAACGACAGGCTTGCTGTGCGCCACGGGTGCCGCAACGCCCAGCGCAAGTCCGGTGTGCATGATTTTTTCACGTACCAAGTAAAGACAACAATGAATGACGCCGGCCGACGACAGGCCGAATCCTGTGAGTACGGCAGGCCCTCTCTATGCCTGCGTTTTTCTTCTGGCGGCTTTTTTCTTTGGTGTGAGCAAGGTGCTGATGCTAGAGAGGTTTGAGAGCGTACATTCCAGATGAAATTTCAGAGAATCGGAGGCTGCCTTGTTGTTCCCTTTTTCCAGAAAGGAAAGAATCTCCAGATGCTGCTCGCAATGGGCCTTGTATCTTGCGCGGTCCCGCATGGATCGATACGACAGCAGGCGCCTGACACGATTGACCCGTTTGATGGTCTCAATAAAAAAAGGATTGCCCGAGGCCTCTACAAGGGACTCATGAAATCGAACACCCCGATCATGCAACTGATCTGCCGTATCTGTTTCGATGCCCCCATTCAGCAAATGCAGTTCGGCGGCGCGACATTGCTCGATCACTTCCTGGCGAATGTGATATTCCGGCTCCAGCAATGCTGCGGGTTCAAGCGCGAGGCGCAGCCGGTATGACTGCAGCAGACTCTCGGGAGTGGTCATCATGGACGAGAACTCCCAGCCATATCCCGGTTTGCGATGCACCCAGCCTTCATTGGAGATTCTTGCCAACAAAGAATGAAGCTGAGCCGCCGTAAGCTCGTAACGGCTTTTGAGCATGACTTCGCTGCAGGTTGTGGGCAAGGCGCCGGTCAGTAAGTCTTCGGCAATCCGGAAGTAAATTGCAGAGACAATATCGGCTTCGCCAAGGCTGGCCCATTCCGTCTCATCAAGATTCTCCTGCGAAAGGTCACGACTTAAAAAGTAGCCGCGATTGGGCTCGCGAGTGACAATGCCGATCGTGCACAGCTGCTGTAATGCTTCATTGACCGGAGATCGCGAAACGCGCAATTGATCCGCTATTTTTTGCGCCGCAAGATGAGTACCTAAAGGTAATTGCTGCTGCCGGATCAGCTGAATGATTTCAGGGATAACAATCGCGTTTTTCGATTTCATGATTCCGACAAAAGACTCGAGTTCGGCAAAATTGCATTTTACCCGTCCAGGATGCAATTGTCCTCTCGAGTCCTTTACAACAACAGCACTTTTACGCCTTCAGCGCTTCTACCAGTTTTTTCAGCGTTTCCAGCGACGGCTCTGTCATGGGCCAGGCAGATGGTGGGCGGGTAGCGCCGCAATCATTTCCCATGAGTTGCAGCGCCGCTTTCACGACCGTGACATTGGTTCCGTTATTCTCCTGTGAGCGCAATTCCTCAAACGGCAATACCGCTTCGATCAGGCCCCTGGCTGTCTCATAATCTGCACCTTCAAGTGCATTATGAATGTCAACGGATTTTTCCGGGAACACGTTAATTAGCCCGGATGTAAATCCACGTGCGCCAGCCGCGTAGAATGCGGGTGCCCAGGTTTCTGCCAGTCCGCCCACCCAGGCGATATCGCAATCTCGGGTTTTGCGAATGGCTTCGGCAAGAAGAACCGGAGTCGGAGACGCCCATTTGACACCAACAACCTGCGAGATCTGGCACAGTTCCACAATGGTTTTGATTCCGATATTCTCATTTCGCAGATATAAAACCAACGGCACATCGGGTGCAGTGCGCGCAATGGCTTCAACATAGGCAAGTATGCCGCGCGGCGCAACAAAGGGGTCGGGTGGCTGATGAATCATGAGTGCATCGACCCCGGCATCTACCGAGGCCCGGGCCAGATCACAAGCGTCATAGATCCCCCTGCCCACACCTCCCAGCACAGGAACACGATCCTTAACGGCTTTGGTCACGGCCGCTACCATGGCTTCGCTTTCTTTCTGACGCAGACTGTAATATTCGCTCGTATTGCCATTTGCGACCAGCACATGTACGCCAGCATCAACCGCCCTGTCCACAATCGGCGATAATCTGTCAGGTGCAATTTCTCCTTTCGAATCATAGGGGGTAACAAGAATCCCCGATATGCCGTTTAATGCCTCACGAACTTTGTTCCGATCAAAACCTGCCATCTCTGCATCCACCTCTATTAAAAATATTTTTCTGCATTGCTATATTACCGCGTCGATCCTGGATCTTACAGCGTCGATCGCTTCAGGACAGCTTCCGGGTCCTGTCTGACTGCGGGAGATAGTTCCGTGCCCAGCCCCGCCCGGTCCGGCTTGAGCAAAAATCCATGCTCCAGCACCGGCAATTCCGTGACCAGGTCTTTGTAGAACGAATTCAGGAAGGCGCGAACCACCTCCTGGAATATGGCATTGGATGAGGCAAATGCCAAATGTAATGACGCCCACAACACGATGGGTCCAGTGCAGTCATGCGGCGCTATCGGTTTCTGGTAGGCATCCGCAAGGCTGGCAATTTTTCTGGCTTCGGTAATGCCACCGCACCAGGACAGGTCAAGCATCACGATATCCAGCGCATGAGCCGCAAGAAGATCGCGGAACGCGCCCTGCGCCGCGAGCGTTTCACTGCCGCAGACCGGAATACCCGCTTTATCGCGATAGTCTGCCAGTGCCCCCGCACTATCCATTTTAATGGGGTCCTCTGCCC
>JAFAGQ010000300.1 GCA_023422555.1 Pseudomonadota bacterium | reverse complement strand
GGGATATCAACCATCGTCTTTCTGGTGGGTGCTTTCGGCCTGATGTTTGCCATCGAAAAGAACAAGAACAGTTCCCTGGGTGTGGGTCTGCTGCTGTTGTTCACCTTCTTTATGGGGATGATGCTGTCCCGGCTGATCGGCCACGTGCTGGATTTTCGTAACGGTACCCAGCTGATTATGCTTGCCTTTGGCGGTACGGCAGCCATTTTTGGTGTCATGGCCACCATTGCCACTACCAGCAAGCGGGACTTCACAGGCATGCAGAAAACGCTGTTCATCGGCGCCGTCGTACTGCTGCTGGTTGCGCTGGCCAATATGTTCCTGCAGATTCCGGCGCTGGTGCTGACAATTTCTGTTCTGGCCATCGTTATCTTTTCTGCCTTTATGCTGGTTGATGTACAGCGCGTAGTCAATGGCGGTGAAACCAATTATATTTCCGCCACGCTGGCCATCTATCTGGACATCTATAACGTGTTCGCAAACCTGCTGGCCATTTTGGGTATTTTCGGCGGCAGTCGAGAGTAATTGTCCCTTGCGGCATCAACGGCGGTGTTTCCAGGAAGCAACCGCCTGCGACCTCAGAGCCACAGTCAATCACCGCCCTGTCGGATAAACCGGCATGGCGGTTTTTTCATGGCCGGTTATAACGGTTTACCCGATATTAAGGGTAATTATCTAGTGACGACTGAATGTAACCTGACTAGACTGACTTCTTTGTCGTTCGCATCATTAAAATTTACAACCAGAATACAGGAAAGAGATGTCTAACATTATGAAAAACGCCCGTAAGATCAGCCGTGTTGCGCTGGCTTTTGCATTGACTACCGGCGCAGCTATGGCCGCGGATTATCCCGATCGTCCTATCTCCATGATTATCCCATTTACCGCTGGCGGTCCGACCGATAACGTGGCCCGTTCTCTGGGTGAAGCGATGCAGAAATCTTTGGGACAAACCGTCGTAATTGAAAACAAGGCGGGCGCGGGCGGCACCATTGGTACCACACAGGTTGCCAATGCAAAACCTGATGGCTACAGCGTTCTGCTGATGCACGTCGGATTCTCGACCGCTCCTTCTCTCTACAAACGCCTGGGCTATGATCCGGAAAAAAGCTTCAAACCTGTTGGCCTGGTCGTGGATGTTCCCATGACACTGGTCGCTCGCTCAGACTTTCCTGCGAACAACATGAAAGAGCTGGTAGAGTACCTGAAAGCCAACCAGGATAAAGTAACGCTGGCCAATGCCGGCGTGGGCGCAGCCAGCCACCTTTGCGGCACCATGCTTATGGATGCGCTGGGTGTCAAACTGCTGACCGTGCCGTATAAAGGTGCCGGCCCGGCCATGAATGATCTGCTGGGTAAACAGGTTGATCTGCTCTGCGACCAGACAACCAACACCACGCAACACATCAAGGCAAAAACCGTCAAGGCTTATGCCATCACCAGCGCCAAACGCAATGATCAATTGCCAGACCTGCCTACCATGCAGGAAGAAGGCTTCAAGGACTTCAGCGTCGGTATTTGGCACGGTATGTGGGTTCCTGCCAAAACACCAGACGATATCGTTGCCAAGCTGAACAAAGCACTCAAAGACGGCCTGGCAAGTCCGAAATTCAAAGAGCGTATGGATGCACTGGGTGCGACGATCCTGACGGATCAGGCAACGCCTGAAGCGCTTGACGCAAAAGTCAAAGAACAAGTGCCTGTATGGGCAGAGCTGTTCAAAAAAGCAGGCGTTCAGCCTCAATAAGATTGCTCAATCGCGGTTCGCTTCTGCCGTAACGGCAGAAGCAGAAAAAGCCAGAATGTGAGTCAATCAAACACGGTCATACCGTGAACTGAAAAGCCGGACCAATCCAATGCTCCGGTTTTTTTTCGTCTGTACTTTTTATGAATATTGTTTTAGCGAAAGCAGAACGTTCCGCGTCATGAGAGGACGTTTTTCCAGGTGCTCGTCTATTCGCTCACGCAGCATGCGCCGCAGTTCGGGCTCGGCTGCAGGCTGATCGAAGTCGGGCCTTGCCCCTGGTACACCGTAGCCTGTTTCCTGCAGCAGAGTCCATTCGAACCGCCGCAAGGAACCGGACGCGCGCTCACCGCTGGCCAGTTGCTGCAACGCCTGCCGGTAGGCGTCGTATAACTGGGGATGCGCATCTTCGCCAGGCAGCATACGAATCAGCAACTCATTCATGTACCAGGCAGACATCAGGGATTTGCCCTTCATGCCATGCAGGCCAGCCAGTTCGGCTCGCGTCAGCGTTTTGACTTCGCCGGTACCCGACCAGGAAACCATCAGTGGCTCAAAAGCTGAAAGCACAGGTCGCAGGACTGAATACGGACGCTTGGCACCCTTGGCAACGACAGTCACAATGCCGTGCTCGCGCGAGAACAGTCGTGCAATCAGAGACGACTCACTCCAGGCAGTCGCCTGCAGCAGATAGGCGCTGACGTCCTGAACCCGGCTGCTGCGTTTACTCATATCCCAGGTCACGCAAGGCACTTTCCTTGTCGGACCAGCCCTTGCGCACCTTGATATAAATTTCAAGGAACACAGGCTTATCCAGCAGCTGAGAAATGTCCTGGCGAGCTTCGGTGGCGATGCGTTTCATGTGTGTGCCTTTGGCACCCAGCAGAATCGGCTTATGGCTATCGCGTTCGACCACAACACAGGCGGCGATACGGGCAGCTTTATCGTCTTCTTCCCACTGCTCTATCACCACCGTTGTGGCGTAAGGAAGTTCGTCTCCGACCAGACGGAAGATTTTTTCCCGAATCAGTTCGGCGGCGATAAAGCGTATGGGCCTGTCGGTGAGCGCATCTTCCTCGAACATGAATTCGCCTTCGGGCAGGCGCTGTTCGATTTCGGATAGCAGTGTATCCAGCTGCACGCCTTTGACGGAGCTGACGGGCACCACGGCATCGTAGGCAAACTTGCCCATGATGCGGGCAACGAAATCAAACAGGTCGTTCTTGTTCTTGAGCGCATCTATTTTGCTGATGGCAAGAATGCACTTTTTGGACGCAGGCAGCAAGGGGACAATCTGCTCATCCCCGGCAGACCATTTACCGGCCTCGACCACATGAACAATCACATCGACGTCGGCCAGCGCCTGGGTCACCACCCGATTCATCATGCGGTTCATGGTACCGCCGTGGCGCGTCTGAAAGCCCGGTGTATCAACAAATACAAACTGGGTGTTGTCCCTGGTGAGGACGCCATGAATGCGATGCCTTGTGGTCTGGGCCTTGCGCGAGACGATGGAAATTTTGCTGCCGATAAGCGCATTGGTAAGCGTGGATTTGCCCACATTTGGCCGGCCTACGACCGCAATGAAACCGGTTTTTTGCGCGATATCGTCCTGCGATGTAGATTTGGGATCCTGACTCATTTTTTCTCCTGCTCGACAGCTACCGGCAAGGTCAGTTGCGCGACTTTACGAACGCGCTTTTTGGCACCGTTTTTGGGTAATGCCGTTTCCAGTGTATCCAGCATCTTGCGCGCTGCGGCCTGTTCACCAGCCCGTCGGCTACTGCCGCTGGCCTGACTGCGCAAATCCAGTTCGGCGATATAGCATTCGATTTCAAACTGCTGATCATGTGCTGCGCCAGTGGTTGCAGTCACGTTATAAACCGGCAGTGCAAATTTGCGTGCCTGCAGGACTTCCTGGAGAAGGGTTTTGGCATCCTTGCCCAGGGTATTGAAATCGACAGAATCGAGCAGTGGTGCATAAAGCTGCCCAATGACGCGCTGAATGGTTGGCACGTCGCTGTCAAGATAAATGGCAGCGAAAATGGCTTCGAGCGCATCGGCCAGAATGGACGGGCGACGGAAACCGCCGCTTTTGAGTTCGCCCTCTCCGAGCCGGAGGAACTGGGGAAGCTCAAGACGATGCGCAATATCGGCCAGCGTAGCCTGTTTGACCAGGCTGGCGCGGATGCGCGAAAGGTCGCCCTCGTCTTCGCGCTCAAGTCGGTGGAACAGGATGGCTGCCACCGTGAAATTGAGGATGGAATCGCCCAGAAATTCGAAACGTTCGTTATGCGCTGTACTATGACTGCGATGCGTCAGCGCCTGCAGCAGCAGACGCTGATCCTTGAATTCATAACCCAGCAAACGTTCCAGTCTTGAAAGATTCATCACTTGAAGGAGCCTATGCGACCCAGATCGCCAAAGTTCATCCAGATAAAGAAAGCCTTGCCTACGATGTTGCGATCGGGGACAAATCCCCAGTAGCGGCTGTCTTCGCTATTATCACGATTATCGCCCATGACAAAATACTGACCCTCCGGAACCTTGCAACGGAAATTGGTACCCTCGTACTGGCAGTTCTCTTTGCCGGGAAAGTTCGTCATGCCAAGATAAGCACCCGCGCCCGGCATGTTCAGAATGGCATGCTCGTGCTCACCCAGCGATTCGGTCAGCTGTTCAGGCGAACCGCTTTGCTGTGACGGATTGACATATGGACCTGCATTGCTGACAGGCACGGCCTGGCCATTGATAGTGAGGCGCTTGTTCTGGTACACGACTTCGTCCCCTGGCACACCTACGACGCGCTTGATGAAATCCATATCGGGATTCACAGGATAGCGGAAGACCATAACGTCGCCACGTTGCGGATCATTCACTGGAATGATTTTCTGGTCAACGATGGGCAGGCGAATGCCGTAAGTAAATTTGTTCACCAGAATCATATCTCCATTCTGCAGCGTGGGCAGCATGGAACCTGATGGAATGCGGAATGGCTCGAACAGAAATGAGCGCAGGATAAAGACGAACAGTATGACTGGGAAAAAGCTGAGCGAATACTCTATCCACCAGGGACGGTGAGTCTGCTCCTCGTCTCCGTAGCGCGCAACGCGGCGCTTGCGAAAGACCAGGGCATCGAGCAGCTTGATCACACCTGTAACTACAAGCAATACGAACAGGATTAACGCAAAATTCATCTTCAACTTCCTTATTTATCTTCAACCTGGAGAATGGCCAGGAACGCTTCTTGCGGAATTTCCACACTGCC
>JAFAGQ010000286.1 GCA_023422555.1 Pseudomonadota bacterium | reverse complement strand
CTGCAATGTCATTCAGCTGATATACCGGGATCGCGAATACGAAACCTTCAATAAGGACTATCAGTTCGGCATGAGTGCAATGCGCGATCACTGGAAATCCGGGCTCAGGGATATCTGCAATACCCTGGCGCATCCGGAATATCTGGCCATGCCTGACAACGATATTTCATTTGTGACCCATGATGTTCATCGCCCGCCGGGACATATTTCCCGCAGGAAGAAATTCTGAGTATCAGTACGCGGGCAGATTCTGACGCAGAACAGTTCTGCAGCCGATAGTACACTGCAAGCTGTAAAAACCGCAGCCGATAAAAACGCCGATCGACAAAACGCCGATCGACAAAAACGCCGATCGATAAAAACGGCGGTCGATAATCAATCGCAACTGATTAAAACAGCAATGAAAAAGAAAACGGAACCCGAAGGTCCCGTTTCTGTTCTGTTGCGGTTTTTCCAACTCAGTGTCGCCCGACTATCTTCTCACTTCCAGGCGCTGCAATACATCTCCGGCCATTACTGCTCAAACGTATTGCACTGCTTCAGATCGCCGCTGGCGAGGCCTCGCTTGAACCACGTCATGCGCTGTTCAGACGAGCCGTGAGTGAATGAGTCCGGCACCACGTGTCCTTGCGTTTGTTGCTGTATCTTGTCGTCACCCACTGCAGATGCGGCATTCATGGCTTCTTCGATATCGCCATCTTCAATCACGGTGCCTTCTTTCTGCAGTTCATGGGCCCAGATGCCGGCAAAGCAGTCCGCCTGCAGTTCCACGCGAACAGACAGATCATTGGCCTGCCTTTCGTTCATGCTGCTGCGGGCCTGTGCCACTTTGTCCATCACGCCCAGCAGATTCTGCACGTGGTGTCCCACCTCGTGTGCCAGCACGTAGCCTTGTGCGAAGTCACCCTGCACACCCATTTGTGCACCCATCTGGTGGAAAAAGCTCATATCCAGATAGACTTTGCGATCTTCAGGACAGTAGAAAGGGCCCATGGCAGACTGACCGACGCCACAGCCGGAGCGCGTGGCGCCGCTATACAGCACCAGGGCAGGGGGCTGGTAGGTTGCGCCATTGGCCTTGAAAATGCCGGACCAGACATTCTCTGTGGTTTTCAGTACCTTGGAAATAAAAACCTTATCCTCATCGTTGGCCACAGGTGCACCAGACTGCTGACTCTGCTGCGCGGGTTCCTGCACGATCTCTCCGCCGCCCAGAATCGCCATCGGATTGATGCCCAGGAAGTACCAGGCCGCCAGCGCAACCACAATGGTGCCGATGCCTATTTTTCCTCCGCCCAGGCGCATACCACCGCCGCCACGGAATCCGCCCGCCCCGCGGCGGTCTTCCACGTTACTGCTTTGTTCCTGGTCATCTAATCGCATATTATTTCCCTCTCATGCAAGCATGCCGGAATCCGACACGCTGACTCTTTTTTATGAATGTGTTATGACTGCGTTCCGATTTTATACGGTAACCTGCTACAAAAGCCGGCAAAACCCGTAACCGAATGCAAGATATTCATCGCAGCTGAAATAATCCCCGGGTGTCATCCTGACATTCATTTTCCGGTTTTCACGGATAAAATAGGTATATGAAAAATATGCTGAATCCAGTTGTGAAAGTTGCGCAGTTCGCGCCGGAAGTCTCCCCTGTGAATCCTTGTCGCATCAGCGGCCGATACGTGCTTTCGGCCTGCGCTGACACGTACGCGTTTGCTTGTGGCCGGAGCGCGCATTACCATGGATGAAATTATCCGCGCCATCACCATTTATGCCATCCCGTTGGTTCTGGGCATCACGCTGCCCGAAGCGGCAAGAGGCTATGTGGCTCATAAGCTCGGAGATCGCACGGCGCTCATGCTGGGTCGGCTCACGCTCAATCCGGGCAAACATATCGATCCTATCGGTACCATTCTGGTGCCGCTATTGCTGATTGCACTCAATACCGGCTTTGTGATCGGCTGGCCCAAACCCATTCCGGTCAACGAAGCGAATTTTGCCCAGCCCAAACGGGATAGTGTCCTGCTGGCACTGGCCCGGCCGCTGGCGAATCTGCTGATGGGAATTATCTGGGTGATCACCGCCAGAATACTGCTTGGTGCAGGTCTCATGGATTCCTATTGGTGGAAGGTGGCGCTTGCCGGGTTCCAGCTGAATATCGTCCTGATGGTCTTCAATCTGCTGCCCATCCCACCCATGGATGGAAGCCGTATCATTGCCGGCTTTCTGCCGGCGCGCCAGGCAATTGCCTATATGCGGCTGGAGCCATACGGCTTTTTCATTCTGCTCGGACTCATTGCCTTTGGCATATTGCAGGCGGTCCTGCTGCCCGTTATCGGGTTTGTTCTGAATCTGCTGGCACAGCTGTTTCTGTTCGGATAAATGTTCGGATAAAAATAAAATGACCACACTCAAAGTCGTCAGTTACAACATTCATAAAGGTAAGTCTGCTTTCGGCAAACGGGTTTCCCTCATGGACCTGCAAAGCGGTCTGACAGGACTCGGAGCCGATCTGGTGTTTCTGCAGGAAGTGCAGGGGCGCAACACGCGTGTGGAATGTCTGCACGCGCAACAGGATACGCTGGCTTCCCATTTGTCCATGGATGTCTGTTATGGCTGCAATGCGGTGCGTACCGATACCGATCACGGCAATGCGCTGCTGTCGCGCTTTCGTATTCTGGATCACGAGAACGAAGATATTTCCGATCACCGTCTGGAACAGCGGGGTGTGCTGCACGCACGGGTCGAAATCGACGGCAGAAAGGTTCACTGTTTTGTTGCTCATCTTGGTCTGTTTGCCGGCAGTCGTGGTCGCCAGGTCTCGGCAATCATCGAGCGCATCAAACGCCTGGTGCCTGATGATGAGCCTCTGATTCTGGCCGGCGACTTCAACGACTGGAACGAAAAGCTGGCACCGTATTTTGATCATGAACTTGGCCTGCATGAAGTGTTTGCCAACAGCCCCCTGCGCGTGGACGCCGAACTTCCCCGCCTGAAAACCTCGCTGCGCAGCATGATGGACGGTCGTGGTCTGATGTCGGTAGACCAGCTTGCGCCTCCACGAACGTTTCCCGCCATGTTCCCCTGGTTGCGTCTGGATCGCATGTATCAGCGCGGCTTTACGATACTGTCGGCCCAGGTTCTCAAGGGACGTCCCTGGACACGCATTTCCGACCACGCCCCCATCCTGGCGGAACTGGAACTGGAATGAACCGCGCCAAGGAACACGCCACCATGATAAAAAAAATCCTGATAGTCCGTTCTTCTTCTCTCGGCGATCTGGTGCATATGCTGCCGGCCATCTCCGATATTCATTCACACTTTCCCGAAGCGCAGATAGACTGGGTTGTCGAAGAAAATTTCGCTGAAATCCCCGGCTGGCATCCTGCCGTGCATGAGGTGATTGTGATTTCTCATCGTCGCTGGCGTAAAAAATGGCTGTCGCGCGAGACCACAGTGGAACGTCGTGCCTTCATTCAGAATCTGCGTCAGCGAGACTACGACATTGTGCTGGACATGCAGGGGCTGATGAAGTCTGCCTGGGTGGTGCGTCAGGCAAAGGGACGTCGCCACGGTCTGGACTGGCACTCTGCAAGAGAGTCGCTGGCTTCTCTGTTTTATGACGAGCGCCATAAAGTTGAGTTCTGGCAGCCTGCCGTTCAGCGCCAGCGACTATTGGCATCGCTTGCCTTGAAATACACCTACACCGGTGCGCCCGATTTCGGCCTGCAGCGCTTCACCGACAACACGCCCATACAGGATTATGCGGTCATCATGCCCTCGGCAAGTCGCGACGACAAACTCTGGCCCGAACAGGACTGGCTTGAGGTCTTCGGCATTCTGAAAGAGGCCGGCCTTGGCCTGAAACTGCTGGCCGGCAATGAAAAGGAAACCGCAAGGGCGCAGGCGCTTATTCGGGATTTCGATAATGCCGAAGTTTTGCCACGAATGTCATTAACCGAAGTTGCTACACTGTTGGCAGCCTGCAGAATCATGGTTGGCCTCGATAGCGGTCTGACTCATCTGGCGGCGGCTCTTGGGCGTCCTACCATCGGCATTTACAGCGCATCCACACCGGTACGCACGCCGCTGGAGGGTTCAGGCTTTACCGCCAGCCTGGGTGACCGCGGGGTACCGCCGACACGTGACATGGTCGTATCAAAACTGAAACAGGCTTTGCAGGCCTGATAGAAAGACTCCTTGTCCTTGTACCGGCACCAAGAATCACAACATGAATCGCTTCTTTTATACCGCAACCCTTAGACTGGCTTCCCCGCTGCTGCTGTGGTGGCTGCAGCGTCGTGCACGCAGGGCAGGCGGCGTCTGGGATATCCGCGGCGACGAGCGTTTCGGCCGATACGCGCAACGCGCACAGTCCGGCCCGCGCGACGAAGATGACGGCTATGCTGAAACAGTTTTCGGTTTTTCCAGGCCTGTCTGGGTGCATGCCGTCAGTCTGGGTGAAACGCGTGCGGCTCAGCCGCTGGTTCAGGCATTGCTGGATCAGGGCCTGCCCGTGCTGCTCACGCATTTTACCGAAACGGGCCGATCTATCGGCGCCAAGCTTTTTGCGCCCGCCATCAATACCGGCAGACTGTGCCAGGCATGGATGCCTTACGATTTTCCGGAAGCGGTGCAGGGGTTTCTGAACTACTGGAAACCGAGGTGCTGCATTCTGATTGAACGCGAAATCTGGCCCAATCTGGTGGCCGAAAGCAAGAAACAGAAGATCCCCGTTGTCGTGGCCAGTGCCCGTTTCTCACCGTCTTCTCTGAGGCGCGGCCAGTTAATGGGAAGCGTTCTGCGCAAGGCACTCACCAGTATCGATCTGATTCTGACGCAGACGCATTTTGATTCTGCACGACTGGCCGATATCGGAGTCAAGCGGACGCGCGTGGTTGGCAATCTGAAGTTTGATCTGCGCATTTCCACCGAACAGTCCCATATGGGACAGGTGGCGCGCCGGCATATTGGACGCCAGGTCATCGCAATCGCCAGCCTTCGTGAAGGCGAAGATGAACCATTTGCCCAGGCGATTGCACAGACCATTAAAAACCAGAAGGGCAGGGCAGCCGCCTCTCCTGTTACAGGCGCGGCGGACGCTAACGGTCAGCCTGTCAACTCCACGCCCCTGTTTGTGGTGGTGCCCCGGCATCCTCAGCGTTTCGATGAAGTTGCCAGTGTACTGAAGGAACATGGTCTCGATTTCTGTCGACGCAGTGACATGCCGACCGACAGCCAGCTGCGTACAGTCGATGTCATGCTGGGCGATTCTGTCGGTGAAATGTTCTTCTTTTATGGCATGGCCGATGTTGCCATCGTGGCCGGCAGCTTTGCAGAACTGGGCGGACAGAATCACATTGAAGCCAGTGCGCTGGGTCTGCCCGTGATCGTGGGCCCGCATACCCGAAACTTTCAGCAGTCGGTTGAAGACGCCCTGACCGAAGGCGCGGCCCGGCGTGCCCAGACCCCGGCCGAAGCAGTGGCGCTGGCGCTGAAGATATTGCAGAATCCCGAACTGCGCCTGGGCATGGGTCGTGCTGCCAAGGAATGGCTCTCTCTGCACGAAGGCGCAACCGACAGGATCATGTCGGCGCTGCAACCTTATTTGAAGTAGATTATGTCGTTATTGCCAAGTGCTTCCGTTTTGCAGAAGACGCTTTATTCGGCTTTGCCGGATTTTGCCGGGATCGCCTGGGTTGAGCAGGTGGGCTCAACCAACGTCAACCTGATGCAGGAAGTCAGAAGTACCCAATCGGAAATGGGCCGGCCGGCGCTGCTGGGCGCGCATACGC
>JAFAGQ010000269.1 GCA_023422555.1 Pseudomonadota bacterium | reverse complement strand
CGGCCTCCTGATCAGTAAGCGGGCGTACTGTACGCCAGCAATATACAAATCAGGATAAGTTGAATTACGATATATCGCATCGTACTCTCCTTACCACACAGGCCCGGCTTCGGTCGGGCCTTTTACCTTCTGCATTGCCCATCAACGCAGCGGTGATATTCTGAATTCTGTACGACTACAGTGGATGATGCCGTGAATGGTTTTAGCGCATGTGGAAGTCCGAAGCGCATGGCGACGCATGCTTCTCTGTCGCCTCTCTTCACGATGAACTACACCCCTGACATCAAACGAATCGCCAATTTTCAAATCTGCAAATATTGATATAACAGCAGCGTTCTCAATTTCGCTTGAACGTCGGCTGGGTGCATCGTGCACAACTCTTCTCGTGGATTGTCTGGCGCCATCACGATAATACTCAAACGTCCCCCTTCGGAAAGTACGATATTGACATTTGAAGCACGGATCTATACATTAATACGTGAAGCCGATGAGCGGGGGCTCACCGGCTCCTGATTAGTAAGCTGGCGTACTATACGCCAGCAATATACCGATCAGGATAAGTTGAAATACGATTCTACTCATCGTACCCTCCTTATCACGCAGGCCCGGCTTCGGTCGGGCCTTTTACCGTCTGCATTGCCCATCAATACAGCGGTGATATTCTGAATTCTGTGCACCTGCCGTGGATGATGCCGTGAATGGTTTTAGCGCATGAGGAAGTCCGATGCCTAAGGCGGCTCGTGTCACTCACTCGCTCATCAGCGAATCGCCTGTGCCTTCAGCCATTGCTCAAAGATCGTTAATGCTTCGGGATAGCTGTCGGCCTTCGGATAACCAAAGTAATAAGAGGTGTCTACCGGCAGCGTGGCCGCTATAGGCATCACGTACCGCCCGCTTTTTATGTGTTCTCGTGCCACGAATGCAGGTACCAATGCCATACCCAGCCCTGCATCCACCGCCGCCAGAAGCATGGTGAACAATTCATAGCGAGCGCCACCCAGCACCAGCGGGCTGAATGGCAGTTCATTGTGCTCATACCAGGTGGGCCACGCATCAGGCCGCGTCATCATATGCAGATGGGTCAGCTGCGACATCGCCCCTGCGCCCTTCTGTTTAGCGCGAGCCAGCAACTGTGAAGAACACACCGGGACCAGTTCCTGTTCCGCAAACAGCATGACGCCATGCGTATTCGGCCACGGCTGCGAAGCATGATAAATCGCTCCATCTACCGGCACATCCGTGAACTGAAATGGATGTGTCCTTACCGACAGACTGATCTGAATATCCGGCCAGTGCCGCTGAAAGTCCGCCAGACGTGGAATCAGCCAGGTCGTGGCAAGCGTTGGCAGCGTTGCGATATGCAGACTTCGACCAAGGCCGGATCGACTCATCAGGCCAAAAGTATCCTTCTGCAACTGCTCCAGATGGTGGCGGATTCGGGCTGCGTATTCCGCTCCCTGAGTCGTCAGGGATATACGACGCCGTACTCGGTTAAAAAGCGTCACCCCAAGCCGTGCTTCCAGCCCTTCAACCTGTCGGAAAACGGCACTATGGGTCAGCGAGAGTTCTTCTGCCGCCCTGGAAAAAGAGCCCAGACGTGCACAGGCCTCGAATGCCTGAAGTGCACCCAGGCTGGGAATTCCCTTTCGCATCGTATTACCTCATCATGTAGGATCTGAAACGACAGCACGACATTGTGCATTTTTTTCAATTGATGATTGATAATTTAACACATACAATGATCACAATAACATTGAAAATACGCACAAACATTCTCAAGAATCCAACCAATACAGGAGTCCGACATGTCCTCTAACCCTTCCTTTCACTGGGATGATCCCCTGCTGCTGAATGCGCAGCTGACCGACGAAGAACGCATGATCCGTGATGCAGCCGCAGCCTACTGTCAGGACAAGCTGGCACCGCGCGTACTGGAAGCCTTCCGTCACGAAAAAACCGACCCCGCCATTTTCAGCGAAATGGGTGAACTTGGCCTGCTTGGCCCGACCATTCCAGAGGAATACGGTGGCGGCGGCCTCAATTATGTTTCTTACGGCCTGATTGCACGCGAAGTTGAGCGCATTGACTCAGGCTATCGCTCCATGATGAGCGTGCAATCTTCGCTGGTCATGGTACCCATCAATGAATTCGGCAGCGAAGAACAGAAAAAGAAATATCTGCCCAAACTGGCTGCCGGTGAATGGATTGGCTGCTTTGGCCTGACTGAACCCAATCACGGCTCTGATCCCGACGGCATGGAGACCCGCGCTAAGAAAATTGACAGCGGCTACAGCCTGAGCGGCAACAAAATGTGGATCACCAATTCACCAATTGCAGATGTGTTTGTCGTTTGGGCACGATGCGTTGGCGGAGAGTTTGACGGAAAGATCCGCGGTTTCATTCTTGAAAAAGATATGAAGGGTCTATCTGCACCTGCCATTCATGGCAAGGTGGGATTGCGTGCTTCTATCACAGGTGAAATCGTGATGGACGACGTCCAGGTATCTGATGATCAGATGCTTCCGGGTGTCAGCGGACTTCGCGGCCCCTTTACCTGCCTGAATTCTGCACGCTATGGCATTGCCTGGGGTGCACTGGGCGCTGCCGAGGCTTGCTGGCATACCGCACGTCAGTACACACTGGATCGCAAGCAGTTCGGGCGCCCTCTCGCGCAGAACCAGCTAATCCAGAAGAAACTGGCTGACATGCAGACAGAAATCACTCTGGGCCTGCAAGGCTGCCTGCGCCTGGGACGCATGAAAGATGAAGGCACCGCCGCTGTTGAAATCACATCCATCATGAAGCGTAACTCTTGCGGTAAATCGCTGGACATCGCACGCATGGCCCGCGATATGCTGGGTGGCAATGGTATTTCAGATGAATTTGGTGTCGCGCGCCATCTGGTGAATCTGGAAGTGGTCAATACCTATGAAGGCACGCACGATGTTCACGCCCTTATTCTGGGACGTGCGCAAACGGGTCTGCAAGCGTTTTACTGATATTTCACTTGCGGTTCGCCGCAAGTTCCACAAGCGCCAAAGAAGAAATGCCTCCGAGTGGAGGCATTTTTTTTGATTTCCTGATCAGTTGATCTTTCGAACGCTTGATCTATCGAACGCTTGATCCCTCGAACTCTTGATTCGTCGAGCCTTTGATTTTTCGGAATCTTGAATTATTGAAGTCTTGAACGATTGATGTCTCAAAGTCCTGATATCTAGATTTCCCGATCGATTGATTTCCTGTTCCCAGGTTCTCAGGATCAGTTGCGAAATCACGAGCTCGACCTCAGTCTTCGTCTTTTTCTATGCTGTCCGAAATATCGAAAAGACTGGTGGCGTCCAGTTCCAGGACAGTTTCACCTTTCTGATTCGTGACTTCCCAGCTCCATAACAGGATGCCCAGGCCTTCCCGAGTGTTGGAGACACGCTTGGCCTTGACCACGCCTTTCCAGAATAGATCGTCGCCGGGTCGCACAGGCTTGAGCCATTTCACACTATCAAGGCCTGGAGACGCAAAAGATTCTGAACCATCCAGCGCCGCTTCAACTGCCATTTTCATTGCGATACCACAGGTATGCCAGCCGCTGGCAATCAGGCCTTTCCACGGGCCAGCCTTGGCGCGCTCAGGATCAACGTGAAACCATTGAGGATCGTACTCTTTGGCGAAGCGAATGATTTCCTCTTCCGTCAAATGTCGTGGACCCTGTTCAAAAACCATACCCGGCTGGAATTGCGCGAATTTCATTTAACAAACCTTGTGGTGAGCGGCATGGAACCAAC
>JAFAGQ010000159.1 GCA_023422555.1 Pseudomonadota bacterium | reverse complement strand
GTAAATGGCAGCTTCCTGCTTCCAACCCATTGCTATATGTGGGGAATCTCATATTCGCCCTGCTGCCGGTTGTTGTTGCCTGGCGGTCTGCACATCGTCATCGGGTACCACCCATCGATCAGCTTATAGTGCTGCTGGTGCTTCTGGCGCTGGGCGTACTATGGGGCAATCTGCCAGGCGTGCAGATTGGCCTGCTGTTCTGCGTACTGGGCTTTGATCTGGGTTACCGCAGGATGGTGGTCATCGGCATCATCAGCGTCATTTTGTTTCTTGCCCAGTTTTATTATCATCTGACTTACCTTCTGCTGGATAAGGCGTATTTCCTGATTGCACAGGCTACGGTGCTGCTGCTGGTCGCCTTCCTTTGGATGATGATGCGGCCGCTTGGCTTGCGGGAGCGAAAAGAAGAGGTCGCTGCCGGGGCGATGTCTGAGGATAAGGCGTCTGGACTGACGGATTTGAGAAGTTCAGCGTCTGTGACGACTCATCGCTCTGCAGGCAGGACGGCGTCGGCCATACCTGTCGCCGCGGCAATTGTTCTGGGGCTGGCAGCGGTGCTGGCCGTTGCCAATACCGATATCGCACAGAAGGAAGCCATTATTCGCGACGGGACCCGGTTCATTGTGGCGCTGCAGCCCGTGGATCCGCGTTCACTGATGCAGGGTGATTATATGAGGCTCAACTTTGCATCCAGATCGGGAGACGATGGCGAGCTCTTCTCTGACAATACGCATCATTACGTGGAACTTGCGCCGGATGCCAGTGGTGTATATGCCTTTTCCCGGACAATGGCAGAACTGGCCCCGCCTTCGGCACCCGGCAATGTGGTGGTGCGCTATCGCAGGACCAGCAACAATACCGTCAAATTTGTGACCGATGCCTATTTCTTCCCCGAGGGCAAGGGCGAGCATTTCGCAAAGGCGAAATTTGGCGAATTCAGGGTGAACGACAAGGGCGTGGCATTGCTGACAGGCCTGCTGGACGAAAACCAGAACCGTCTGTAATCTGAGGCTGGCGCCTTGCTTCGAACAGCTCGCAAGTTGTGTGTATGCTCGGCGCAGGAAATAGAAAACAGACAAAGACAGGGCGGGGTTCAAACCGAGGTTGGTTGCCGGCCTCGTTTGCTGTTTCGCTTACGACCCAATCCTGAAATGGTCGTGCCACACGCGAGTGGCTTCCGCCCAGAAAGCGGGGACGCTCGTTACCGTCACGACCGGGAATCCCAGGGCGGCCCAGGCGCGTTGCAGGCTTTTCAGAGGATTCTGCATATCAATGGCCTGGGCGTGATTCTGTTTTGACAGCTTGCGGCCATTGGCGTCCAGCACCAGAGGAACGTGCATCATGCGCGGTGGAGTAAAGCCAAGGATCCGTGCCAATTGATGCTGGCGTGCGGTTGAAGAGAGCAGGTCCTGACCTCGCACGACATCGGTTACCCCCTGATCGTGATCATCCACGACCACTACCAGTTGATAGGCGAAGAGCCCGTCGGCGCGTTTGACGATCATGTCACCCACCGCCTGAGCGACATTCTGCTCGCGGCTGCCTACCCAGCGATCGGTGAATGTATAGGGTTCGTCGGGAACAATCATGCGCCAGGCCCGCGGTGTCCGACCGGCGGGGATGCCATGTCGACAGGTGCCCGAATAGGGACGTTCGCCATCCTCTCCCACCAATCCGGCTTCGTGCGCCCGGTCGTTGATCTCCTGCCGGGTACAGGCGCAGCCGTATATGAGGCCCCGATTCTTCAGCAACGCAAAAATTTCTGCATAGCGAGGCAGTCTGTCGGACTGTCTGATCACTTCGCCGTCCCACTGCATGCCCAGCGCCTGAAGCTGGCTGAGAATCACGTTCTCGGCGCCGTCGACCACGCGTGGCGTATCGATGTCTTCTATTCTGACCAGCCATTGCCCCCGATGCGCGCGGGCGTCCAGATAGCTGGCCATGGCAGCCACCAGCGAACCGTCGTGCAGGGGACCGCTGGGACTGGGTGCAAAACGGCCTGTGTAGGTATGGCCCGTATAAAGCGTGTCGGGCGGCAGGGGCGAACTGGACAAAATAGTGATGGTGTAAAGACGGATCGATGTCGAAGATGATAGCAAAAACCGGCAGTTTCAAGGGCCGGATTCAGCGACAGTCACAAGGGGAAGTCACAAGCTTCGGTGCATCCCGGCATTGCAGCTCAGGCTGTGGGTTGTGCGTAGAAGACCGAATTGGCTGTCCCATGGTGGTCAGGCAGACAGGGCTTTCCCACCATGAGAACTTTCATCAACCAGGGCAAGATCAATCAGTGGAGAACTAATCGGTGGAGGGCCAGTCAAGAAAAGCCCAATCTGCGAAAGACCTCTCAGCTTCAGACCAATCAGTGGAAGAGTTTCTCTTCGTCTTCGGTGACCAGTTCTTCCAGGATCAGATGATCAATTTCGGCCTCCTGGCTCCACAGCACCATGAGCGTAATGATCTTGATGTGTTGAAGGGACAGAGGCGCTTCGGGCGCGGCCATGGCGCGATCGATAATGATTTCGCGCAGAGCTGGTGCGACAGCGCCAGTAGATTCCAGAAAGCTCAGGAATCCGATAGCGGCAACGCCAAGGTGCTGTTGTTCGCCCGCGGTATAGACGCGGGTGCTGGTGTCGGACATGCTGGTGAGCTCTACGCACTTCTCTGTGGATTCGG
>JAFAGQ010000183.1 GCA_023422555.1 Pseudomonadota bacterium | reverse complement strand
TCTTCCGGTGTTGCGGCCTGTGCTTCGCTGCCGCCAAAAACTTTTTCACCGACTTCTTTGATAAAACTGAGAATGCCCATTGTTATGACTCCTTGTTATCGTTGAATGACAACTTCAATTTAGCACGATTCGTGCATATTGCTATTATTCAATGGATACATGACAAACGAAAGTACTGGAAAGTTAACAAATGTTAGATGACCGCAACTACCGTTCATTTGTGATTATCGTCTTTCTATAGTCGTTAACGCGATGATAATTGTCATAATATGAATAAAGCCGCACCCATGGATAGGGCGCGGCTTTTCTCTTTTATTTTTTACTTCTATGGTTTATCAGCGATCAGTTATCCGCTTTGCCATTTGAAATCAGTTATCGCTGGGCTGCGGCTATCGTTAATCGCGACCACTAACCATTACCGCCGTCACGCCTCAACTTTGCGCAAACTTGTCTGTCGCTTCCAGCAACAGCTTCAGAATGCCGGGTTCATTAAAGGCATGGCCTGCATCGGGCACGATATGGAATTCGGCTTCCGGCCAGGCTTTATGCAGATCCCATGCGGTGCGGGCCGGGGTGCACGCATCGTAGCGACCCTGAATAATGACGCCTGGAATGCCTTTGAGCAGATGCGCATTGTTCAGCAGCTGGTTTTCTTCCATGAAGCCTGCGTGCGTGAAGTAATGATTTTCAATGCGTGCGAAGGCCAGCGCAAAATGGTCGGACACATAATTCAGTGTATTGGAGTGGTCCGGATACAGCGTGATTGTGCGACCTTCCCACTGACTCCAGGCGCGGGCCGCGGCAATCTGTTCCTCGCGGTTATCGCCCGTCAGGCGTTTGCGATAGGCGGCGATCAGGTCGTCACGTTCTTCCTGCGGAATCGGGGCCAGGTAATCTTCCCAGTAGTCGGGGAACATCCAGGAGGCGCCTTCCTGATAGAACCAGCGCAGTTCTTCCTTGCGCAGCGTGAAGATGCCGCGCACGATCAGCGCGCTGACACGCGATGGATGGGCCTGTGCATACGCCAGTGCCAGCGTGGATCCCCAGGAGCCGCCAAAGACCAGCATCTGTTCTGCTTCCAGCACCTCGGTGCGCAGTCGTTCAATATCACTGATCAGATGCGCTGTCGTATTGTTTTCCAGGCTGGCATGCGGCGTGGAGCGGCCGCAACCGCGCTGATCGAACAGTAGGATGTTGTAGTGTTCGGGGTTAAAAAGCTGTCGGTGATGCGTGCCGCAACCTGCGCCGGGACCACCGTGCAGGAAAACAGCAGGTTTGCCATTTGGGTTGCCACAAAGTTCCCAGTAGACCTGGTGGCCGTCGCCGGTATCCAGTTTGCCGGTCTTGTAGGGTTCAATTGGAGGATACATGCAGATGTCCTTGAAATAAATCAGATACGGGTAAAAACCAAATCACGAATGCCATGTCCCAGACGCAGACCGCGGGTTTCAAATTTGGTCTGCGGACGGTAATCGGGCTTGGTGGCGTAATCTGTGGCCGTGTTTTTCAGTTGTGATTCGCCGCTCAGCACTTCCAGCATTTGCACGGCATAATCTTCCCAGTCTGTGGCGCAGTGAATATAGCCACCTGGTTTGATACGACTTGCGAGCAGGGCGATGAAATCGGGACGAACCAGACGACGTTTGTGATGCCGTTTTTTGGGCCACGGATCGGGAAAATAAATATGCACGCCGGCCAGGCTGTCTGGCGCAATCATGTTCTGCACCACTTCCACTGCGTCGTGCTGAATGATGCGGATATTGGTCACACCGTTTTCTTCGATTCGTTTAAGCAGCGCACCAACGCCGGCGTTGAAGACTTCGACACCCAGGAAATTATCGTCGCTGCGAAGCTGGGCAATTTTCTGTGTGGTTTCGCCCATGCCAAAGCCGATTTCCAGAACGGTGGGCGCCTGTCTGCCAAACACGCTGGCGTAGTCCAGCACTTCATCGCGGTAGGGAATTGCCCATTTGTCCAAATGCTGCTCAACGGCCTGTTTCTGGCCGGGCGTCATATGCGAGCGGCGGTGCACGAAGCTGCGAATGTGGCGGGATTTGAGCGCGTCGGTATCTGCGCGGTCCTGCACATTCTGACTGTCTGGATGATCCGTGTCCGTCGTGACTGGCGCGACGGGATTGGCCGCGGTGGCTTCTACTGGCTTTTGCAGCGCTGAATCTGGGGCACTCGTTTTATCGCCCGCTGAGCCGCTGGCGCTGTCGTTGCTGTTCTTGTCTTTATCGGAAATGGTCATGGTAAACAATGAAAAACTGGCTTGCCAAACGGCAAGGGCCCATATGTTCTGCAATGGGCCTGCAATGGCGATCCGTGAATTATCCGCGGGCAAGCCGCAGGATCCGGGAAACCTGCATTGTAGTGTATTCGGTCCCTGGACGCCTGTCGCTTAGCCGGCGAAACGGAATGTCATGACACGGGCTGGTGGCACGTTCGCCCATACAATTTCACTGCTGTAATGGCGGGCTTTGACGGCCGATTGCCATTCGGCAGGGCGCAGGCTGTAGGTGAACTGTATGGCACGCCCTTCGTTTTTGAGCAGCGTCTGCCAGTGATGCAGAATGCGACTTCGCACTTCAGGAGGCAGGGAGATCAGAGGCAGGCTGGAGACGATGGCGTTGATGCGGATGTCTGGCGGCAATAGCGCGTCAAGATCGGCGGCATTGCCGTTGATGATGGTCAGATGCGGAAATCGCCGGCGCAGATGCTGCGCAAAGACGTTGGAAAACTCAATAACAATGAGTTTATCGGGATGAACGCCATGATCCAGTATGGCTTGTGTGATAACGCCGGTACCGCCGCCAAGCTCGATCACAACACCGTCATGATTCAACGGAATGTGCTTTGCCATATAGCGGCCGAGCTTGCGTGAGCTCGGACAGATGGCGCCGGTAAATTTTGGCTGGTGCACCAGCTCGTTCACGAACATTAAAGGCCGCGAAGACCTCACCGTTTTTTTCAGACGAACAAAGCCGCCTCTGCACCAAGTTCCAACCATAAATGACGTCCCATTGTTATTGTTTACCTGGTGAAGGGCGGGCAAATTGTCAATATTCTCTATGTCGACCCTCAATGGCCGGCGCAGGCATCAGGCCTGCACCATAGATGAAAAATCGTCAATTCAACGAACACGCATGCCCGGTTGTGCTCCTTCCCACGGCTCCAGGATATAAATTCCCGGATTGGCTTTTTCATTCGCGTCGCTGGCAGCCAGTACCATGCCTTCAGAAACGCCGAACTTCATTTTGCGCGGTGCCAGATTGGCGACCATCACAGTGAACTTGCCAATCAGAGCCTCGGGCTCGTAGGCGGATTTGATTCCGGAAAATACGTTGCGGGTCCGACCCTCACCGACATCCAGTGTAAGTCTTAGAAGCTTACCGGAACCTTCGACATGTTCACAATTAACAATTTTAGCAATTCGCAAATCAATTTTTACAAAATC
>JAFAGQ010000157.1 GCA_023422555.1 Pseudomonadota bacterium | reverse complement strand
GATTATTGCGAATGGCCGGTTCAGTAATCGACGCGCACACCAGCCTCGTCTGTCCGGGCAGATCGTCAAGGGCAGAGCGGGGAATAATGGTGAATACCGGATCCTGGGAATAACTGAGCGTTTCCACAATGGTTTGAACCACATCCACTTCGGCCACAACATTCAACTGCACATTGCGATCCCGACAGGTCTGCTCCACCAGAGCGCGAATGGTGTTTGGGGAACTGGGCAGCACCAGCGGATACTGTCCCAGGTCGGCAACAGGCACCTTTGCGGGCAGTCGCAGCTTGCTGTCGTGTGCATACGCAAGCACCAGGTCCTCGCGGTAAATTGATTCAAGCTGCATCAGGCTGGAGGGTGCCGGTTCATACAACAGAGCCAGATCGACACGGTCTTTCAGCAGCCAGTCGCGCAGCTGTGTGCTCAAACCTTCGGCCAAATTGATAGAGGATGCGGGAAATTGCGCACGGAACTGCTGCATGATGGTCGGTGCAAGCCGTCGCGCAATACGCGGGGGAATGCCCAGGCGCACACGTCCGGCTTCCACAGGTCGAAAGTTCATCAGATCGTGCCGGGCCTGCGTTGCCAGCTGATGCAATGCTTTGGCGTGGCCCAGCAGACGGTTGCCGGCCTCGGTCAGTTCAACGCCGCGACCGGTGCGTACCAGCAGGTGCTGACCCAGTTCAGCCTCCAGCAACTGGATCTGCCGGCTCAATGAGGGCTGAGACAGGTCAAGGACATCCGCAGCGCGTGAAAAACTGCGCTGTTCGGCGATGATAATGAAATACCGCAGCTGTTTGAGGTCCATTTCGTAATGATATACGTTTTTCGTATATCAGAAGTCACAACTGTGATCTTGATGAATTGTCTGCCCTCGCGCATCATGGTTGTCATTAAAAATCAAAAGGACAGAGACAATGGGCCGACTCGAGAACAAGGTTGCAATCGTAACGGGCGCAGGCAGCGTTGGCCCGGGCTGGGGTAACGGACGGGCCATCGCATGGCGCTTTGCTGCCGAGGGTGCCCGCGTCTTCGCCGTGGATATGAATCCGGATGCACTGGACGAGACCGTGGCCCGTGTCAGGGAAGTCAATGGCACTATTCGTACCTGGAGCGCCGACGTGACGTCGTCCGATGCTGTTCGTGATATGGTGCGCGCCTGCGAAGAGGCATTTGGCCGGGTTGATATTCTGGTCAATAACGTTGGCGGGTCCCGCAAGGGCGGTCCTGTGAATCTGGATGAAGACACTTGGGATCGCCAGCTTGATTTCAATCTGAAAAGCGTCTTCCTGGGATGCAAGCATGTCATCCCCGTGATGGAAAAGCAGGGGGCAGGCAGTATTGTCAATATTTCCTCCACGTCCGGCATCCGCTGGACCGGCTCTGCCCAGGTTGGCTATGCCAGTGCCAAGGCCGGCATTATTCAGCTGTCGCGCGTGGTTGCCGTTGAATATGCCAAGCGAAATATCCGCTGCAATACCGTTGTGCCGGGTCAGATGCACACGCCGATGGTGGAAACACGACTTGCGGGACAGCGCGCCGGCGGCGATGTTGAATCGCTGCTGGCCCAGCGCCAGTCGCGGATCCCGCTGCCATTCATGGGTGACGGTACCGATACGGCCAATGCGGCGCTGTTCCTGGCTTCCGACGAAGCCCGGTTTATTACGGGTACGGAATTGATTGTTGACGGAGGCATGAGTGCGCGCTGTGACTGATACTCCGGTCCGATATCCGGACCCTGCCGTGATTGCGATGGATGCCAGGTTTCACGCATTGACGCTGCCCCTGGCCGCTGTTGAGCGCATTGCCGAAGGTTGTCGCTGGGCCGAAGGGCCGACATGGTTCGGAGACTGGAACTGTCTGCTTTGGAGCGACGTGCCCAATAACCGCATCATGCGCTGGGACGCTACCACCGGTCAGAGTCATCCGTTTCGCACGCCGTCCAATTATGCCAATGGCAATACACGCGACAGACTCGGACGTCTGATCAGCTGTGAACATCTGTCGCGCCGGGTCACGCGTACGGAAATCGATGGCCGGATCACCGTCCTCGCAGACCAATATCAGGGTAAGCGGCTGAATTCGCCAAATGATGTCGTCGTCAAATCCGATGGCTCCATCTGGTTTACTGATCCGCCATTTGGCATTCTCGGGTTCTATCAGGGAGAGAAGGCCGAACAGGAGCTGCCCGCTGCGGTTTATCGTATTGACCCGGACACGCTGGAGGTGGCATTGATGACAGATGCCATTAACGGACCAAATGGCCTGGCGTTTTCACCCGACGAGTCGCTGCTCTATGTCGTTGAGTCGCGCGCCCAGCCGCGCAATCTGCTGGCGTTTGATGTCAGTGCGAACGGCCGTGCAGTTAGCGGTCAGCGGGTCCTGTTCAATGCCGGTGAAGGTACGCCTGATGGATTTCGCGTCGATATTCACGGCAATCTGTGGTGCGGTTGGGGCATGGGCACGCCCGAACTGGATGGGGTCAGGGTGTTCAGTCCGCAAGGCGAAGTCCTTGGTCATATTTCATTGCCGGAGCGATGTGCCAATTTATGTTTTGGCGGATTGCATCGCAATCGGCTTTTCATGGCGTCGTGTACGTCAGTTTATTCACTGTTCGTCAATACGCAAGGCATTGCGGGTACCTGACGGCGCAAGGAGGAAGACATGTCCGGAATCGGAAAAAAATATACTAAATATGTGATGCCGCTGGCTGCTGCGCTGTGTATGACAGCTGGCACGGCAGCAATGGCAGCGCAGCCAGTCAGCGTGGTGGTGGCGTTTCCTGCCGGCGGGCCCGGTGATACGATAGGTCGCGTCACCAGCAAAGAGCTGGAATCACAATTGAAAACGTCCATTGTTGTCGAGAACAAACCTGGTGGCAATGGCGCGATTGCAGCCAGTACGGTCACGCGCGCAAAACCGGACGGCAATACGCTGTTTCTGAGCTCAACCGGTGCGATTGCCGTTAATCCCTCGCTCTACAAAAAACTGATTTACGATCCTGCCAAACAATTGCGTCCCGTAGCCATGCTGGTCTCCACGCCGGAAGTGCTGGTCGTGTCCAAAAAAAGCGGCATCACAAGTGTGAAGCAATTGCTTGAAAAGGCAAAGAACAACCCGGATGGCATTTCCCTGTCCACGTCGGGTGTGGGAAGTATGCCGCATATGGCAATTGCATTATTCCGGAATGCCACCAAAGCCAATACGCTGATTGTGCCTTTTGGTGGTGCGGCGCCGGCGATTACGGCGACGATAGGAGGCCAGGTTGACGGCTTCTTCGGTGATGTCTCGGGCCTGGTCCAGCATATCAAGGACGGCAGTCTTGTTCCGATAGGCATAGCCTCTGAGAAACGGTCAGAAGCCTTGCCCGATGTGCCCACTTTCGATGAACTCGGCATCAAAAACGTACATGCCACCAATTGGTATGGCGTGTTTGCACCCGCCGCAACGTCCGATGAAAAGGTTGATGAACTGAACAAAGCCTATCGCGCTGTCATGAAAGCACCGTCAGTTCAGAAATATGTACAGACCTCAGGACTGGATACTGACGATCTTGATCCTCAGCAATTTGGTCAGCTGGTTAATGAAGACACCAAAAAATGGGGCGAGCTGATCAAGGCCGAAAATATTCACATGAACGAGTAACGGTCGAAGCGGTCCGTTTCAAAAACGGAAGCGTTGCGTCTTATTATCGAGATAGCGCTCGGCAATGATAGCGAGTGAGGACATTCGCAAGCCACATACCGGCTCGCGAATGTCTGATGAAAAAATGACAATCAGGCAAAGCGTTCGGGCGCGAAGGGTGCCAGTTCCTGTTTGGCAGCTTGTCCGTTCATGGCTCGGGTCAGCAGTTTTGCCGAATTGACCGAGCCCGTTAGCCCCAGATGCCCATGACCGAAATTGCACCACAGGCCGGGCATTTTTGCTGTCGGACCAATGACAGGCATGGAGTCCGGCAGGCATGGGCGGTGACCCATCCATGTGGTGAAGCCGCTGGTATTCAGCTTGTCCAGGCCGGCCAGCGCATGATCCTTCAGCAGCAGTGCGCGTTGCGTGTTCATGGGCTTTTTCGTTCCGCCAAATTCCACGGTGCCCGCAATTCGCAGCTGGCCCTGCATCGGATTCATGAAAATTTTCCGATCCGCCAGCACGACAATTCGTGATATCTGCAAGCCGGGTGTTGGAAGCTGTACATGATATCCCCGCTGACTCTCCAGGGGGACGGAAAGTTTCAACGCCTCAAGCAGGCCACGTGATCCCATACCGGCACAAACGACTACATGATCTGACTGCCATGATTGGTGAGCATCCGATAAATGCCACCTGTCATCGGAACGCTGCAGTTTTGCAATTGTGGTATTCACAAATGCAATGCCTTTTTCAAGGTTGGCGCGATGAATGGCAGATGAATACTGATAGGGATCAGTTACCCAGCCTTCTTCAGGCAGAAACCATCCGCAACGATAGCCGGCATTGACTGCCGGCTCCAATTCTTTAATGGCCGCTGAATCAACAGCCTGCATGCGCAGGCCGAAATCGGCCTTGAGCTGCCACGAGGCCTTGTCCTTGTCGCGCGCTTGCTCATTCGGATATAGATGTAATTGTCCCGTTGTTTTGATCAGATCGGCGTGGCCAATGTCGCGAGCGAGCTCCTGATGATTGGCGACGGATCCGGCAAGCAGCCCGTGCATCGATGCCGCAATCTGTCGCACACGTTCAGGTCGGGATGCGGAAATGAAGCGCATGAACCAGGGCATGGCCTGCAGCCAGTAATCAAATGGCACATGCAATGCGCTGGTACTGTCAAGCAGCATGGAGGCAGCCTGTTTCATGACACCTGGCATAGCCAGGGGTGCCACCGATCCTTCGGACAAGGCCCCGGCGTTGCCAAACGAACACTGTGATCCGGGATCATGGGCGTCAAACACCGTCACCTGCCAGCCGGCTTCGCTGAGCGAACGCGCCGTGCAAAGTCCGACGATGCCGGCGCCAATGATTGCAACTGAATTTTTGCTGCTGGACATGAACATTCTCGATGATGCCTATTGATGTCCTTCATTGTAACTGTTCAAACCCGGGTAGAATATGATGCATCAATCAAATCAGTCAGGTCGCTGCAGGATGCGTACCTGATACCTTGTTAATACAGGAGTCCTATGCTGAACTTGCCTACCTTTGATGATGTAAAAACGGCAACTGAACGAATCAAAGGATACGCCCATCGCACGCCGGTCCTGCGCTCCCGAACCATTGACGAGCAGCTGGGCGCCAGCCTTTATTTCAAATGTGAAAACTTTCAGCGCATTGGCGCGTTCAAGTTCCGCGGCGCATTCAATGCGATTGCGGCGCTGGATGATGACCAGAAGCGCGCCGGTGTCATCGCGTTTTCTTCGGGCAATCACGCTCAGGGTGTTGCCCTGGCCGCTTCTTTGCTCAATGTGAAAGCCACGATCGTGATGCCACTGGATGCACCCGCGGCCAAGCTGGCTGCCACTCGCGGCTATGGCGCACAGGTTGTGCAATACGACCGATACACAGAAGACCGGACTGCCATTGCTGAGAAACTTGCCCGTGAACATGGCTACACCGTGATTCCACCTTACGATCATCCAAATGTGATTGCGGGACAGGGTACGGCAACGCTGGAACTGATGGAAGAAACCGGCCCGCTGGATATGCTGTTTGTGTGTCTGGGCGGTGGCGGTCTGCTTGGCGGTTCTGCGCTGGCCGCGCGCGCAATGGCGCCCGATTGCAAGGTGTATGGGGTCGAGCCTGAAGCGGGCAATGACGGACAGCAGTCTTTGCGTACCGGCAAAATTGTGCGGATAGACATGCCAAGAACCATTGCTGATGGCGCACAAACGCAATTTCTTGGCAACTACACGTTCCCGATTATTCAGCGCGAAGTGGAAGACATCCTTACCGTCACGGATGCGCAACTGGTTCAGACCATGCGTTTTTATGCCGAACGCATGAAAATGCTGGTTGAACCCACAGGCTGCCTGTCACTGGCTGGTGCAAGCACAGTGAAGGACCTGATACGCGGTAAGCGGGTAGGTATTATCATCAGCGGTGGAAACGTGGATCTTGACCGTTTCTGCACCTTACTTGCTGATCAATAGCGCGGCAGGAAATGCAAAGCGTACAGGCAGGACCTCCAGCAGATAGCCCGGCGCTGCCGGAGTGGCGAATCCTGGCGGCAGGTCTGTGCGCCAGTCTGGTGGGTATCGGTCTGGCGCGCTTTGCCTATACGCCATTGCTGCCGGCCATTATCAATGCTCACTGGTTCCCGGCAGCAACCGCTGCTTACCTGGGGGCGGCCAATCTTGCCGGATATCTGGCGGGCGCCCTGCTGGGTGTCGACATTGCCCGCCGGACAGGAACGATCACCGCACTGCGCTTAATGATGCTGCTGGCCTCGGCCGCCTTCTTTGCCTGTGCCATTCCCGTCAGCTTTCTGTGGTTTTTTCTGTGGCGCTTTGTGTCTGGCGTGTCTGGCGGTGCCTTGATGGTGCTTGCTGCCACCAGCATTCTTCCTTTTATTCGACCATCACGCAGAGGACTGGCCAGTGGTGTGATTTTCATGGGGGTGGGGCTGGGCGTTGCCGCCTCGGGTACGATTGTGCCATTGCTTCTGCATACCGGCCTGGCGCAGACCTGGCTTGGCCTCGGCGCCGTATCTCTGCTGCTCACATTACTGGTGTGGACGAGCTGGCCGCAGGCGCAGAACGAATCTCAGACGGGGAATCAGGCGCAGAACGTATCTCAGACCGGAAATCCGGCGAAGTCTGTGACGGAAACTCGTATGGCGGCCCCGGCTGCGGCAAGCAGCGGCGACGTTTCGGTGGCTCAGAAGGCAGAGGCGTCTGAAGTCGGAGGCGCGAACGCGCGAGCAGCACACGCACAAACGCAGACCGGGGCAGGTAATCTGCGCGGCGCACGTGGGAACGATACTTCCATGGAGGCATCATCACCACCGCGCTGGCAGGCTTCGCGCAGTCTGCCCGTTTTGTATGCGCTGTATGGCCTGAATGCCGTTGGACTGGTAGCCCATATGGTGTTTCTGGTGGATTATGTGGCGCGTGGGCTGGGCTGGGGAGTCAATACGGGTTCCGCATTCTGGGTTCTGTACGGGCTGGGCGCCGTCGCGGGCCCGCTGGCTTGCGGCGCTGTGGCCGATCGCATCGGCTATGCGCGTACGCTGCGCGGATCACTGCTGCTGCAACTGCTTGCGGTAGTGGTACCGATATTTACGGTGAATGCCGTACTTCTGGGCCTCTCCAGCATTGTCATCGGTGCATTCACGCCAGGCATCGTTCCGCTGGTGCTGGGACGCCTGCGCGAAATGCTGCCAGAATCGCCGGTCAGGCAAAGAAAGGCCTGGAGCCGGGCGACCGCATCTTTTGCCCTGATGCAGGCAGCCGCGGCTTACGTCATGTCATTTGTGTTTGCCATGTCCGGCGGTCAATACACGCTCTTGTTCGTGCTGGCGGCAGCCGCGCTGACAGCGGCCCTCGTCATATCAATCTTTTCTTTACGCCATTCGGTAGCGACCCCCGAAAGCTGACGATGTCCCATCTAGAAATAAATTCACACGACTACCGCTCTTGTGTCAATCAGGAGATCGGCAGCCTTAGCATTGCAGTGTTGACTACAATTGAGGGGATGAAGACTCTGGAGCAGTGATGAAGCTGACGTTTCTGGGCACTGGCAATTCCGCACAAATGCCGGTTTACAACTGTGATTGTGCTGCGTGTCGGCGGGCGCGTGACGACGCACGCTATGCTCGTCTTGCCTGCAGCGCACTCCTGCACTCGGACAAGGGACAATGGCTGATCGACAGCGGACTGATGGATCTGGCACACCGGTTTCCTCCGGGTTCGTTGCAGGCTGTTTTTCAGACGCATTATCATGCCGATCACGCGCAGGGGCTGCTGCATCTGCGATGGGGCGTGAATATGACATTGCCTGTCTATGGTCCGCCCGATGAGGCCGGCTTTGCCGATCTTTATAAACACCCCGGCATGCTGGACTTCTCCAGACCGTTTCACGCCTTTGAGGAACGACAGTTTGATGGCTTTCGGCTCACTGCCTTGCCCTTGCAGCACTCTAAACTGACGTATGGCTATCTGATACAGCCGGAAGACGGAAAGCGTCTGGCTTATCTCACCGACACTCAGGGACTGGATGACGAGGTCCGGCTTTTTCTGCGCGCCTGTCAGCCGGATCATTGTGTGCTCGATTGCTCCTACCCGCCCAGACCTGAACCAGCACGCAATCATAATGATCTGAATCAGGCACTTGCCATTCATAAGGACATTGGCGCCGGCACGACCTGGCTGACGCATGCCGGCCACGAATTGGATCGATACCTGATGGCCGATCCGGGAGTGCTCCCGGAGGGGGTGAGACAGGCCTTCGACAATGAGCAGATCGATCTGTCGTGATTGGTCTTCGTCATTTAAACCCCTGAGAAGTGGTTATTTCCGAAGGTGACGACCCTGAGAGACTTTGCTACTATGTCAGCCTTGCGAGTTCCCTGGTAGTGGTCTATGACAGAATCTCCTTCAGAATGGCTGGCACTCGTCGGTCTGCATCCTTCTCCATTCGCATCCGTCGCGTTCACGCTGGGTGTGATGCTGGTCATCCTGGCATTGCTGCATACGGTAGTGTATTACGGCGTGCTGCGTGTCATGCGCAACCGGATGAAAAAGAATCGGCATCTGTTCATCAAGCTGGTGGGAGAGTCAGGGCTGTTTCGCTATGCCGCGCTGCTGCTGCAGGGTCTGGGCCTGGATTTGCTGACCCGCTGGTGGCTGCCGCCGGGAACGCTGCACAATACGCTGCTTGGTTTTTCGCGCATCTGGCTGCTGGTTTATACGCTGCTGGCGTTTTTCGCGTTTCTGGATATCGTGATCGACTGGTGTCTGCGCAAGCAGGTGGCGGTGCAGTTTCCGTTGAAGGGCATTACGCAGAGCCTGAAAATTGTCGCGGCTATTGCAGTTGTCATTTTTATCGTGTCAGTGGTGGTAGGGCAGTCTCCGGTCATCCTGCTCAGCGGCCTGGGTGCCATGACCGCGGTGCTCATGCTGATCTTCAAGGATCCGATTCTGGGTCTGGTTGCGGGTATTCAGCTGTCGGCCAACCATATGCTCAGTATTGGCGACTGGCTTGAAATGCCCAAATACAATGCAGATGGCGCGGTTATCGATATTGGACTGACAACGGTCAAGGTACGCAACTGGGACAATACGGTCACCACCATTCCCACCTATGCGCTGATCTCCGATTCCTTTAAAAACTGGCGTGCCATGACCGAATCCGGTGGCAGACGCATCAAGCGCGCCATTCACATTGATGTCAACAGCATCAAGTTCATCACAGAGAAAGAAATGCAGCGGCTCACCAAGAGTCGGCTGCTGTCGCAATATATTCTGGAGCGCTCCCGCGAGGTTGAGGCCTATAACCAGTCGCGCAGCGAGGACCTGTCTTCGGCGCTTAACGGTCGCCGCCTTACGAACATCGGTACCTTTCGTGCCTACCTGGAAGTTTACCTGCGCAACCATCCGCATATTCATCGTAATATGACCCTGCTGGTGCGGCAGCTGGCGCCGGCCACCACCGGCGTACCCATTGAAATCTACGCCTTCACAACGACGGTCGTCTGGGCAGAATATGAGAGCATACAGTCCGATCTGTTTGACCATATTTTTGCCGTCGTCAGTGAATTTGATCTGCGCGTATTCCAGGAGCCCAGCGGCTATGATATGGCCAGTCTGAAGACTGTCGTCAGCGAACAGCCGGGTAAGCGCGCTGAAAACATTTGACAAGGAGACACGCATGACCACAACACCGCGCGAACTGGCGCAACAACTGCAGCAGCAATTTGATGAGCGCCAACTGTTTGAGCCTCTGCTGGTGGATGGCAAAAAAATGAGCCTGGAACAGGCATACGCGGTGCAGGAAGAGCTGGTCCGTATCCGGATGGAGCGCAATGATGCTCAGTGGGCGGGATTGAAGATTGCCCTGAATGTCCCGGCTGCCTGGGAGAAGTTCGGGCTTAACGAACCAATCTATGGTGAACTTTTGTCGTCGGTCCTGCTGCCATCGGGCGTGGTTCTGAGCATGAGTGACTATGTTCATATGAAATTCGAGTTCGAGGTCGCAGTCCGAATCAGCCGCGAACTCACCGCAGATGCACTAACTTCTGTGGCAGACACGGCAAACTGGATAGACGCCGTAGCACCCGCCGTAGAAGTGGTGGATGATCGATGCCCCTCCAAAGCCCAGCCCGATGTGGAAACGCTGATTGCCTGCAATGCGAACAATACGTCAGTCATTCTTGGCAAATGGCAATCAGTTCCTGCCAATTTCAACCGGAAAATCACCATCACGTCGCACGATGCCGTCATTGAGGAAGGCGTGGTGTCCGACATTGTGGATCCCCTTGAGTCGGTGTACTGGCTGGCTCAGGCCATGGCCAGACAGAATCGCAGCATCCCTGCGGGCGCCGTCATCATTACCGGGAATCTCATGACGGTCAGGTTCCCTGCTGCCGGCGATCAGTTCTCATTTGCGCTGGAAGGGCTGGGAGAGGTCAGCTTCCGCTGCGACGCCTGATTCCAGTGGCGAGGCCCTGTTGCGGGTCCCCGCCACAAAAGCTGCAAAAAAAGCTGCATTGGCCAGGGCAAAAAATTCTGAATTTGGGCGCAAATATTATGATAATTAGGCGCTTTTTAACTAGTCAGATTCAGCCGAATTGTTCCAGAATGGTGCGATCGTTACGTTACGCCGCGCTCTGGCTCCCAAGATGTTTTTCAAAGACTTTGTCAATGGGTTATCGGAGCCATTCAAACTCAGTTCGGTTATGGATGGCGCCCCTGTCACTCTGCCTGCTTTCAATCAGGCCCTGCCTTATCTTTTGCATCATGCGCATCTGCGTCCAGGGCGCGCAAGTCAGGCGCCATTCAGTGCCAGTCTGACGGCATATCCTCTGACTTCCCGGGCGTCTGTTGTCACGCTGCAGGCCGAACAGACCGAGCTGCAATTTGCCGGCAACCCGCCGTCGGCGGTTGCAGATAACGCTGAATGGTTTTTGCTGCGTCTGGACGATGTGACGGAGTTTTGCACACCCCAGGAAAGAATTACGCTGCAGGAGGGCGATCTTGCCTTTCTCAACAGCCAGAGTCGCGTTCGTTTGCGGCCGCATCGACGACTGGGTTGCAAAATCATTTCCCTGAAACAGGCCAGGGTCGTCCAGTGGCAGTCTCTGTTCAGCCAGGTCGCTGATCGGTGCTTTTATGCGGACAACAGCTGGGGCAGGGTGCTTTCGGTGTATTTGCGGGAGATGGACGAGTCGTTCATGGAGCGTATTGCAGAGGTCACAATCGATCAGGCCGTCTGTCTTGAAACCATTCTTTCACTGGCCATCATGATGTTCGGTCAACGGCTGGCACAGGAAAGGGCGAATCACGTAAGTGACAGAAAGCGCCTGGCGCGTCACCGCCTGTACAGCGAGATCACAATCTGGCTTTATGCCAACTACGCCAGGCACGACCTGTCGGGCAGCCTGGTGGCCAGCCAGTTCGGTGTTTCGGTCAGGTCGCTGCATAAGCTTTTTTCTGAATTCAACGGTGAAACCTCGTTCGCGGCATTCCTGAACAGAATCCGTATGCAGAATGCGCGAAAAATGCTCAGAGATTCATCCATGCGTGATCTGAAAATAGGCGATATCGGCTGGCACTGCGGTTTTGCCGACCCGGCGCACTTTGGCAAGGCGTTCAGAAAATTTCATTCCCTCACGCCGCGACAAATGCGTGAACGTGCGTTAATCGGAGTTCAAACCGCGACAAAAAATCAGGCGCCGAATACACCGAATCCGGCGCCAAGGACATAGGCAGGCAGTCCTTCTGGACCTATGGCCCTGGTCCTATGGCGATTGTTGCCGGGATCGTTGTCGGAATTCCTTGATCTTTGCCTTGGCGGATACCTTATTTTTCTGTCTCAGCGGGAATCCATTTGTCAGCCAGCTTGTCGTATTCTTTACTGGCCTTCAGCAAATGCATCCACTGATCGACGTAAAGCTTGAAGCGCATATCATTCTGCGGAATGAGGTAGCCCATCTCGGCGTACTGCAGCGGTTGCTCGGGATTGACTGCACATAGTTTGGGATTCAGTTTGCTTTGCACACGCGCTTCGGCTGCTTCAGTAACGAATGCATCGGCCTTGCCACTGGCCACTTCATCAAAAATGGTCAGATTGTCTTTGTGCATGGTCAGCGTTGCGTTGGGCAGCATGGTACGCGCAAACTTTTCATTGCTGCCACCAGGGTTGGCCACGATTTTGACTTCTGGACGATTCAGCGCATCAATACTCTGATATTTATCCTTGTCTTCGCAACGCACTATCGGTGTTTTCCCATTCACCATATACGGCGCGCTGAAGAAGGCCTGCTTCTGTCTCTCGGTCGAAACCGAGATGCCGCCAGCACCAATATCACATTTGTCAGATGTGAAATCGCTCATCAGATTGGCCCACGAGGTTTTGACGATCTTGACCTCGGCGCCCAGTGTGCCTGCCAGCGCGTTCATCAGATCGATATCCAGACCTTCAAAATGTTCATCCTTGTCAAAGCTGAAAGGTTTGTAGTCGCCTGGGGTACAAACGCGCAAGGTCTTGCTGTCCATGACCTGCTTGAGGGTGTCTGGCGTATTCTGCGCCATGGCTGAGAAGGGAAGGGTACAAAGCAGAGTCGCCAGCAGGCGTTTTTTCATGATGATTCTCCGGATGAACAAATGGAAAAATCACAAGTGTGGCTGAAGTTTCCACTTCGGGCAATCGGGCTTATCCCATATGAGGTTAAACTGGACGGATCTTCATGAGTACGGTCGCGGGGGTTCCGGATATCAGCAAACCATTGTGCGGGCTGTCCATTGTCAGCCCATAGAATTCCTGATCGCGATAGCATCGCCGGTCGAATTTTCAACTAAACCATTTTTCAACTAAACCAATCTCACCACTGATCTATGCGTTCCCTGTCCTGGCTTACCGGCTTTGCTCCGATTCATTCAGCGCATATTACCCATCTTGTGCTGGGCAGCTTCCCTTCGGAAACGTCGCTGGCTCAGCAGCAGTACTATGGACACCCCCAAAACCAGTTCTGGCGGCTGATGGGCGCAATCCTGAACGAACCGCTGGCAGCGTTGCCCTATGAAAAGCGGGTGCAGGCGCTGTTGAATAATCATATCGGGCTGTGGGATGTGTATTCCGGTTGTGAACGCAGCGGCAGTCTGGATAGTGCCATTCGTATGGGCGAACTCAATCCCCTGGACAGGCTATTTGAGCATGCCCCCGCTATCCGTTATGTCGCGTTCAATGGCAAGGCGGCGGCCAAAGCCGGGCTGCCCCATATTCCGGAGCATGTGCATACCGAAACGCTGCCATCCAGCAGCCCGGCGTATACGCTATCATTCGACAAAAAATTACAGTTGTGGCAACAGTTCTTTGATCTGCAGCATCGCAAAGACGTCTGACCGTATAGCTGTAAACCCGTAGTGATATTCACGAAGGTGGAATGCCTGCACCGCTCTGATACAATACTCCGGTTCGTCGTTGTGATTACATTTTTTGTTACAAATTCCATTGCCGGGAATACCTAGATCAGGAATTCGCCCTCAGGAACGTTCATCAACGGCCGCGGCTCTCATGCGTCTACGCAGACGGCAACATTCAACGCGGCATAACGACAATACAGATGTAATATCCAATCCTGAATTGTTCTACCTACTGAAGAAAAAAACCAAAGGAGTGTCACATGAGTCTTTCGCGTCGCCATATATTGCAGGCCGCAGGTTTGTCCGGTCTGGCTACCGTTTTTCCCGGCATCAGCCTGGCGCAGAATGCACCGAAGCCGGAAAAAACCGATGTCTCCATCGCCGTTGGTGGTAAAGGGCTGGTTTACTACCTGCCACTCACCATTGCAGAAGAAAAAGGGTTTTTCAAGGAAGAAGGTCTGAACGTCAAGATTGCCGATTTTGCGGGTGGTTCCAAAGCCCTGCAGGCGGTGGTTGGTGGCAGCGCCGATGTATGCTCCGGCGCGTTTGAGCACACAATCAATCTGCAGGCCAAGAAACAGTTTTTCCGTGCATTCGTGCTTCAGGGTCGTGCACCCATGATCGTGCTGGCCGGTAACAAAAAGACGCTGCCAAACTACAAATCGCCAGCCGATCTGAAAGGCAAAAAAATCGGTGTTACGGCACCCGGTTCTTCAACCAATATGCTGGTCAGTTTCTTCCTGTCCAAACATGGTCTGAAAGATTCCGATGTGTCCATCATTGGTGTGGGCGGTGGTGCCGGAGCGGTCAGCGCCTTGCGTGCTGGTCAGATTGATGCACTCAGCAATCTGGATCCGGTCATCAGTCTGCTCGACGAATCCGGTGATATTTTCAGTATTGCCGATACCCGCACACTAAAAGATACCGAAAGCATTTTTGGCGGTCCTATGCCAGCCGGCTGCCTGTATTCTTCACAGAAATTCATCGATGCCAACCCGGGTTCGGTACAGGCGCTTACCAATGCCATGGTCAAGGCCGACAAATGGATTCAGAGCGCAGGCCCTGACGAGATCATGAAAACGGTTCCCAAAGCATACCTGCTGGGCAATCCCGACGTTTACAAGCTTGCGCTTACCAAAAGCTTCGAAGGTCTGTCACCCGATGGCCGTATCGATCCGAAAGGGGCAGAAACGTCTCTCAAGGCACAAGCGGCCTACATTTCCGGTTTCAATGCCGATGCCATCGATCTGTCCAAATGCTGGACCAACGACTTCACTGATAAATCTGTAAAAGCCTGATTCCATGACTGATGCTGCGTTAAGCCTGGAAAATATTACCTGCACTTTCGTGTCCCGGGACAACCGGGATGCGAAATACACCGCGGTGCGCGATGCCACCTTGCATATCGCCCCCGGTGAGTTCGTCTCCGTTGTCGGCCCCACTGGCTGTGGCAAGTCCACATTGCTGAATGTGGGCGCCGGTCTGCTTTCGCCTTCCTCGGGACAGGTGCGGGTGTTTGGTCAGCCGCTGACCGGCATCAACCGGCGCGCGGGCTATATGTTTCAGGGGGAAGCGCTGCTGCCCTGGCGCAATGCGCTGGACAACGTCATGGCGGGCCTGCAGTTCGCCGGCGTTTCAAAGCAGGAAGCGAAAGAGCGCGGCATGGAATGGCTGCGTCGCGTTGGCCTGTCACAGGCGGAATATAAGTATCCGCACCAGATGTCGGGCGGGATGCGCAAGCGCGTCATGCTTGCACAAACACTGATCCGCGATCCCGACATTATTCTGATGGACGAGCCGTTTTCGGCGCTCGATATCCAGACGCGTCAGCTCATGGAAAATGAGGTACTGGATATCTGGATGAAGCAGCGCAAGGCCGTGCTTTTCATTACGCACGATCTTGACGAAGCCATCGCCATGAGTGACCGTGTTGTGGTCCTGTCGGCCGGACCCGGCACCCACATCATGGGTGAGTTTCCCATTGATCTGCCGCGTCCTCGCGATGTGTCAGAAGTCCGTACACATCCTCGCTTTGTTGAACTTCACCAGGCTATCTGGGGCGTACTGCGCGAAGAAGTGCTCAAGGGTTACGATCAACAGAAACGGAAGTAATATGTGGAACGCCATTAAACCGACAGCCAGGAATTATCGCGTCTGGCAAATTCTGATTGTGATCGTGCTGCTGGCATTGTGGTACGTCATTTCTCTGAACGACACTGCAGCATTCTTTTTCGGGCAGCCACTGGGTGTTGCCGAAGTGATCTGGAACTGGTTCATCGGCAATGCCGATATCTATCAGCATTTGTGGATCACACTGGTTGAAACCCTGCTGGCCTTTTTCATTGGTACGATTTGCGGCATGGGCTTCGGCCTGTGGCTGGGTCTGTCGCGCACCGCGAGCCTGGTTCTGGATCCGTTCCTGACCGCGCTCAACTCCATGCCGCGCGTGATTCTGGCACCGATCTTTGCCCTCTGGTTCGGTCTGGGTATCTGGTCCAAGGTTGCCCTGGCTTTTACGCTGGTGTTCTTCATAGTGTTCTTCAATGTCTTTCAGGGCATTCGCGAAGTCAGTCCCACGCTGCTGGATAACGCACGCATGCTGGGTGCCAATCGACGTCAGCTGCTGCGTCACGTTTACATCCCTTCTGCGACAAGCTGGGTATTTTCCAGTCTGCATGCGTCTGTCGGCCTGGCTTTTGTCGGTGCCGTTGTGGGTGAATATCTGGGCTCAGCCAGCGGGGTCGGCTATCTGATTCTGCAGGCCGAAGGCACCTTCGATATCAATACCGTGGTAGCCGGCATTATTGTGCTGACCATCTTTGCTCTGATTCTGGATGGCCTGGTCAGTATCACCGAGAAATACGCCCTGACATGGCGTCCGGTGGCGGGCGAAACAGAAAAGCTCTAACATTCTGAGGGCCCGTGTCTTTCGGGCCTTCCTCCCTGCCCAAAGTCAGGCCGGATACAGAACCGGCCTTCACCAGACCATTGAGTCGCACGGGCAGTTTCCTTGAACACAGAAACGCACAACACATCTCTTTGTTGTGCCAGGAATCGAATGATGACAAAACAGATCAGAATTGCAGCCATCCCCGGCGACGGAATCGGCAAGGAAGTCATGCCCGAAGGACTGCGTGTCCTGCAACAGGTTAATGACAAGTTCAATCTGAACCTGAGCGTGACGGAATTTGAGTGGGCAAGCTGCGATTATTACGAAAAGCACGGGCAAATGATGCCCGATGACTGGTTTGATACCCTCAAGTCATTCGATGCCATTTATTTCGGCGCAGTCGGCTGGCCGGAGAAAGTGCCCGATCATATTTCCCTGTGGGGGTCGCTGCTGAAATTCCGCCGGGAATTCGATCAATATGTGAATTTGCGGCCCGTGCGTCTTATGCCGGGAGTGCCGTGTCCGCTGGCCAATCGCAAGCCTGGTGATATTGATTTCCTGGTGGTACGGGAAAACACAGAAGGTGAATACTCCTCTGTCGGCGGTAAAATCTTCGAAGGTACCGACAGGGAAGTGGTGCTGCAGGAATCCGTTTTTACGCGCAAGGGCGTGGACCGCATACTGAAATACGGGTTTGAACTGGCAAGCAAGCGTGAGCGTAAAACACTGACTGCCGCCACCAAATCCAACGGTATTTCCATCAGCATGCCTTACTGGGATGAGCGCGTCGCTGAAATGGCCAAACAGTATCTGGATATCAAATGGGACAAACAGCACATTGATATTCTGAGTGCCCGCTTCGTGCTGCAACCGGACCGTTTTGATGTCGTTGTGGCATCCAACCTGTTCGGGGATATTCTGTCCGACCTTGGTCCTGCGTGTACAGGCACGATTGGAATTGCGCCTTCGGCCAACCTTAATCCCGAACGCGATTTTCCTTCTCTGTTCGAACCGGTGCATGGTTCCGCTCCCGATATCTACGGCAGAAACATTGCCAATCCGGTGGCCATGATCTGGTCCGGCGCGATGATGCTGGAGTTTTTTGCCGGTGACCATCCGCAAGCGCAGGCCGCGGCCGACAGTATCATGCGTGCTGTAGAGGAAACACTGGTCAATGGCCCCAAAACCCCGGATCTGGGCGGCAATGCCGGTACAACAGAAATGGGTAAGGCAATTGCAGAGCGGGTGGTCAGCGAGAGCTAGCAGTCATACGCATTAGCAGTCAAACCCATTTGCAGGCACCGTCCTGGGTGCACATTCATCGCCGGGTCTCCGTATGTGGGGGCCGGCGATTTTTTCTGGTATCGTCTGATAAAGTAAAACCGTTAACGTCAATTTGGTATGAACAGCAAACCCGTTATTTCCATTGGTGCCCTGGGGGGCACGATCAGCATGACCGGCAAACCTGGAGAGCAGGGCGTCAGTTCCAATCTGGGCGCCAAAGAACTGGCGCAGTCAGTGCCTGGCCTGGAGCAGGCCGCAGAACTCAGGTTGCATACGCTGGCCAGAATTGGCAGTGGTTCTATCCGCTTTCAGCATCTGTTCGATACGCTGGCCTGGGCACAGGAGCAGGTTGAGCAAGGTGCGCAAGGCGTGGTCATCACGCAGGGGACAGACACGCTGGAAGAAACGGCGTTTTTGCTTGATCTGTTCTGGACCCTGCCGCAACCGTTGGTGCTGATGGGCGCGATGCGCAATCCTCAAATGCCAGGTGCGGACGGAAGCGCCAATCTGCTGGCCGCTGTACAGGTCGCTGCCGCGGAATCGAGTATCGGACGTGGTGCACTGGTTGTGATGAATGACGACATTCATGAAGCTCGGCGCGTGCGCAAAACGCATACCACGCATGTCAACGCATTCGTCTCTCCGGTCTTCGGGCCTGTCGGCGTGGTGCAGGAAAACGTGGTCCGCTATTTGCGGGAAACGCCCGCGGCGCCGCGACTGCCGATTCCCGAGGCTTTCAGCAGGAAAGTGATGCTGCTTGAACACAGCCTGGATGACGATCCCGATATGATCACATTTGCCATGGAGGCAGGGTATGCCGGAATTGTAGTGGCCGGGTTTGGTTCGGGCCATGCGTCTGAACGGATGCGAGATCGGCTGGTTGATGCGGCGGCACATATTCCTGTCATCATGTGCAGTCGTACCGGTTCGGGCAGTACCACCACATCGGTTTATGGCTATAAAGGCGCAGAGATTGATCTGCAGCAGCATGGCATTCTGATGGGCGGCTGGCTGTGTCCGCGCAAGGCGAGGCTGCTGCTGTGCGCCGCTGTCTGGAATGATCTGGCGCGGCCTGCGCTGCAGGAGTTGCTGGCAGCCTGGTCCCAATAAGCGACACCCAATAAGCGGCACCCAATAAACGGCGGTATATTTCATCTGAAATTTCTGGAGAACAACACATGTCATATCGGTATCTTGGTAAAAGCGGGCTTAGGATTTCTCCACTCACATTGGGCACCATGATGTTTGGCGGCGCGACTGACGAAGCACAGTCGCATCGCATTATTCAGGATGCCAGAGAACGCGGTATCAACTCCATTGACACGGCAGATGTCTACAACGCCGGAGAGTCTGAAAGAGTGGTGGGTCGCGCGCTCAAAGACAATCGTGATTTCTGGGTGCTGGCTTCAAAACTGGCCAATCCGGCAGGCGAGGGACCGAATGAGCGCGGCATGTCACGCAAGTGGATTTTCCAGTCGGTCGAAGCCAGCCTGAAGCGACTGGGCACCGACTATCTCGACATCCTTTATATCCATCGCGAGATTCCGGATGAACCGCTGGGCGAAGCCATCCGCGCCATTGCCGACCTCATTCGTCAGGGCAAGCTGCGGTACTTTGGTGTTTCCAACTTTCGCGGCTGGAAAATAGCCGAAACGGTCAGACTGGCTGATGCGCTGGGCATCGATCGTCCCGTTGCCAGCCAGCCCTTGTATAACCTGGTCTCCCGTCAGGCAGAGGTGGAACAGCTGCCTGCAGCTGCCAACTATGGCATCGGCGTGATTTCCTACAGCCCGCTGGCTCGTGGGGTGCTGACAGGCAAGTACGCCGCCGATGCGCCACCCCCACCGGATTCCCGGGCGGGTCGGGGCGACAAGCGCATACAGCAGACCGAGTTTCGGGCGGAATCCTTGCTGGTCGCACAGAAAGTCAAAGCCCATGCCGAGCAACGCGGTGTGTCGGCAGCCGATTTCGCGCTGGCCTGGGTGCTGAACAATCGCTATGTGACCTCGGCAATTGTGGGCCCCCGTACCTTTGAGCAATGGCAGGCCTACCTGAAAGCGCTGGAATATCGTCTGACAGAAGACGATGAAGCACTGATCGATTCCCTGGTTACGCCAGGTCATGCGTCTACGCCAGGCTACAGTGATCCGGGTCATCCGGTCAGAGGCCGTGTTCCCTATCCTGCCAGCGAAGGTCCGGGAGACTTCAGCTCGTATGCCAAGCCTGCCGGATCAGATCAGCCTGGTAACAGATAACGAAAGGCGGGATAACGCAGGTTGGGGTAACGCAGGGCGGAATAACGCAAGAGGAAATAACGCAAGAGGAAATTACGCGAGACCCCGCCCGCCGTAACCCTTCAGGCGGTTTTCTGGAAAATGGTTTTTGGCGCTTTTCCGAAGTAGCGAGTGAAGGCCACGGAAAAATTGTTCGGATATTTGTATCCCACCTGCCATGCCGTCTGTGCAACCTGCTGTCCTGATTCCAGCAGGGTATACGCCTTGCGCATGCGCTGTTCCAATACCACGCCTGAAGGCGTATTGTCGTAAAGGTAGCGGAACCCTTCCTTCAGTTTGTGCTCATTGATGCCGACCTGTGTCGCCAGGTACTGGCTGGTCAATGGCAGATGCAGCTGGTGCGCAATAATATCCCGCGCACGTTCCAGTCGCTCGACATCATCCGAAGAAAAGCCGCCGGCTAATTCCGTTTCTACCGGAGCCAGTTCCTTGAACTGTTCTGACAACAGGCTCAGGGCGTGGATGTGCAGTTCAAGCTGATGCGGATTTGCCTGATCTCGCGTTGCTGCCTGCATATACCGGTTGATGGCGGCAGCATGCGCCATGGTGGCGCTGCTGGTACTGAAAAAGCCCACGCGTTCAAACGGCGCATTGCCCAGAATCTTGTCGGCACGGGCCTCGCCGACATACTTGCGCAACGTAGGCGCACTGATGACCACCCTGAGCTGGGCTACCGGCTGTTTTTCCTCATAGCTGCGTTCGCCGCGCAAGGCCTGGAATGCGGTAATGGTGGTGTGCCCTGACTTGAACAGAACCTCATTGGTATTTTCGCCGCAGTAGGAGGACTGGCCCTGCAGACCAACCGTGACCACAAGAACACGCCCTTTATGCGGACCTGAGGATTCTTCCACCAGCGGCCGGTCCGGGTGGTAATGCAGTCTTCCAATCAGAATACCTGATTCAAGCATGATTGATTCGGTATAGCAATTGCCGAGTTCCTCCGGCAATTGCGTTCTGACACGGCCGTCATCCAGCGGGCGCAGGGTACGCAACTCGTCGGCTGTTAAACGGCACGGACATTTACCCATTTCATCTCCGTGGGAACGTTTCAAAACGAAATGCTCCCGAATTCATAAATAATGTAAATGATTATTATTTACGATAATACCATTTTTCACCATGAAGAACGGATTGTGGGTGTCTGCATCAACGGCAACAGATTGCCGAAGCGCCGTGCTCTCTTTATTTCCCGCTCGAAGCGATTATGGCAGACGAAAGAGACTGACGCCATGTTGTGGTTACCCAGGCAATGACGAGCGCGCCAGTGACAAGCGCGCCCAGCATGCCGGCATAGCCGGTACGGTCAATCAGGATACCGGCGATGGCGGGTACCAGCGTTCTGGTCAGAATGAACAGGCTTGACTGTATACCGTAATCAAGCGCCTGCAGTCCAGGGCGAACAAAATACATCATGACGCCAAACACCAGACCGGATGCCGCACCTACGGCAATCGCCAGCAGGAATGCCGCGCCCACCAATGCGCCTGCCGGCGCACCGGTAGCAACAAGCAGCAGGATCAGCAGCAGCGTTGCGACATTGAGCCAGGCAAAACCGGGCAGCATCCGCGTCATGCCATATCGCTTTGTCAATCTTGCGGCTACCAGACTGGCCAGTGCCGATAGGACGCCACCGGCAATACCGACGATCATCGCAATCTTTCCGGCCGACAGACCGCTGTCAAGCAACAAGGGTTTCAGGTAAACCCACGCAGCGCCAACGAACGGGAAATAAAACAGCATCAGAATGGCCCATTTACCATGTCCGGGAAGGCGGAAATACGTCTGCCAGGTGCGCCAGCCAGTGCGGCCGGTTGCCTGTTGCCCGGGATTGCCGGAGACGGCCTGAAGACGGTGGAAGGCGAGCAGAACAAAACCCGATGCAATGGCCACGGCCATCACCTGCAAAGGCAGGGCCCAGCCATGGCGACTATATAAAAAAAGCATGATGCCGCCACCGGCAATCGCGCCCAGCGACGTTGCTGCGGAACGGATTGCGCCGGCGCGCAGCCTCTCGGATTCCGGCAAGTATCGAATCGCCAGCGAATTGACCGGTACATCGGTCCAGGTGCCCATCAGGTTGATGCTCAGCGCCAGCATGAACAGAACCGACCAGGGCGTCGTCTGCAGCGTGACGCCGGAAAATAGCAGCAAAAGGAGGACATACACCAGTGCAAGAAGCATTCCCCAGCGACGGTAGCCAGTTTTCCCCAAAGGGTACCGGTCAACGGGTGCGGCCAGAAGAAATTTGAGAATGGCAGGCAGACCGGCAAGTTGCAGCAGACCGATATCCGTTGCGGACCAGCCATGCTGACGTAGCACCAGGGGCAGACCGACGTAAAGATAAACGACTGGCGCAGTCAGGGTCAGATTGATCCAGCCAAGCAACAGTTGCAAGCGCAGATAGCCTGATTGCGCCACAGCGGATTTGCCACCTGCGCTGTCGGTCCCGCCATGCATAACTGTTTCCGTTGCGGAGATCGGGCTGGTCATGGTTTGACTCCTTGATAAAGCCAGACGGGCGTCATGGGAAAAGTAATTTCGCCCAGAGACTGGATTTGGGTAAAGCCGGCATCGGCAAGCAGTTTGCGCATTTGGTCCTGCGCCGGAATGAAACGTCCACGCAACATCATGGAAGCGTAAAAGGGCAGCACGCGGGATGCGACCCCTGCATCACGCGGAACTTCTGCATGGGCAATGTAAAGTCTGCTGTTGCGGTTGAGCGCCGCGAACATTTTCTGCAGCGTTGCCGCCGGATCACGCAGGAAATGCAGCACGCAGGAACACCAGATCAGGTCGTAACCGCTGCCAATCTCATCGACTTCAAGATCGGCAGAGTGCACGCTGATTCTGTCTGCCAGGCCGGCATTCGCTATCGTGGATTTGGCGACCGCGGCAGTGGCGGGCAGATCACAGACGGTTCCTGTCCATTGCGGCAAATGGCGGGCAAAGGCAATGCCAATATGTCCCGGTCCGCCACCCAGATCTAGAAACCGGCCATTGGCAGGAAGCGACGAAGCCAGTTGCATACGTTGCAGGATCGACGGGACGCTGACGGCCCGCTGCTCCTGGCTGATCTGTTGTTCTGCCGCCGTGGCCCAGTTGGTCTGCGTGGCTTCTGCGCCCTGCATGATGCGATCGCTGCGTGCGAACCGCAGGAAATCTTCGAACTGGGTGCCTGCATGTCGCAGGAAGCGCAGGCGGTAGGTCAGTGCCATTCTGCAATCTTCAGGCGAGGAAGAAACCAGATACCGTCTTGCCAGGTCGGTACATGCGTATTTCCTGGCCTCGGGTCTGGTCTGTTCGGGTTCATTCCTGAACAGCAATGACATGCTCCATAAGAGATCGAACCAGACCGAGACGGGGCCCGTTTTCATATCCAGGACATCGGCAATCTCATCCACAGACTTTTCCGTCTGCAGATGATCAAAGAGGTTATGGCTCAGTGCCAGTTCCAGGGCACTGGCCTGCACCGGTGCTGCTGCAATATCCCAAAATGCCTGGAGCGCGTGTGGACTGGAAAAATTCATTCTTACCCTTATTCAAAGACGCCACGTGAGCCGCAAGCCCACTTCTCTTGGCGGGCTGTAGACGGTCACAAAACCATTCTGGTAACCCACGGCATCATATTTTTTGTTGGCAGCATTCCTGACGTATGCAGCCACCTCCCAGTTTTTGCCTGCATAGCCGGCAGTGAGATTGATCAGCCCGTAGCCGTTACGCTTGTAGTTGTTGGCGGCATCCAGATAGACTTTGCCGGTTCCCACCAGGTCGGCCTGTGCGTACCAGCCTTTTGAAGTGGTGTAGCGAATGCCCGCGTGACCGCTCAGGTCGGGCGCGAAGGGGTTGCGCTTGCCGGCATAATCGGCACCACCGTCTGCAAAGCGATTAAAGCGGGTGCGGTTCCAGGCCAGACCCGCATTCACGCGCCAGCCCGGCGCCAGCAGATAATCGACGTCCAGCTCCACCCCTTTTGAATCTGCAGAGGCGGCACTGGTGATATACATCATGCCGGGTGATGGCATCTGCATCACCTGCATGTTTTTCACGTTCATGAAATAGGCCGCCAGCGAATACCGGCCCCGCTGATTGTCAAACGAGCCCTTCAGCCCCGTCTCATACGACAGGGTTCGTTCCGGACTGTAAGGCATGAAATCGACTGCCGGCGACACGACATTGAAGCCGCCGGTGCGGACCCCTTTGGCGACGCTGACATACCACTGATGATTCGGGCTGTACTGATACTGCAATGCGAGCCTGGGTGAAAAATGGGTCCATCCCTCGCTCATCTTCTGGCCTGCCGGCGTTCGTATGGAGACGTTGTTTCGCTCAAGACGCCCACCCAGCGACACTGTCCAGGCATCGTTCAGCGGTACGTTCCAGTTGGTGAACAAAGCCAGTGAACTGCCTTTTTGTCCGACGTTCAGATTGCTGCTGCCGGTCATCAGCTTTGATATATTCACGACATCATTGTCCTGCTTGTCCGCAAAGACCCCCACCAGCCAGTCCGCCTTGCCGGCCTTGCCCTCCAGACGAAATTCCTGGGACAGGGTGCGAAAATGATGATCACGGCCAACATGAAGGACATCGGGCGGCATGAAGTCTGTATCCTGCTGCACCCGGTCACGATAGTCGTTATAGGCGGTAATGGACCGGAATGTGAGGCCCGAGTTCATCTCGTGCGATGCATTCAGGGACAGTGTCTGGCCACGTGAACGGTTCCAGCCTTTGGTGCCGGAAGCCACAGTTTTTCTTTCTGCAGTGGGACTGCCCCACAGTGCGGACCCATCGTGAAACTCCTGGCGGGAATAGCGCAGCGTGATATCGGTCGCGGGCGTGGGTGTCCAGCGCAGACCCAGGTTCAGATTGCCGCGTTCTCTGCGGTCGTCCTTTCTGTCCGTGTAGGTATTCCGGATGAATCCATCCTGTGCTGACCAGTTGCCCGAAATGGAGCCATATAACGTGTCTTCGATAATCGGCTGGCTCAGGGTAAAGCTGCCGCTGCGTTTTGAACGACTGCCAAACTCGCCGGAAATGGCGGCTCTTGGCGTGTTGTCCATGGGCTG
>JAFAGQ010000118.1 GCA_023422555.1 Pseudomonadota bacterium | reverse complement strand
CCGTGAGCCTGAAAAAGACCCATTGCGGCACGCAGGACGGCATTTCTATCAAACGAGCGGGGACGGCCTCTGGACACCATAATCTAAAATTATAACGATTGATACAAAATTGTATTTGACGACAGCCGAAGCTTCAATTTAGGATTATATAACGATCACTAAAAAAGGAAATCGGTGTGTCACATCTTACAGGAAAAACAGCGCTAGTCACCGGCGGCGCACGAGGTATTGGCGCGGCGATTGCACGCCATCTGGCCAGAGAGGGCGCCAATATTGCGTTCACCTATTCAAAGTCCGCAGAATCGGCGAAACAGCTGGCCGCTGAGATAGACGCCATTTCTCAAGGCGCTGCTGCAGGCGCGCAAGCCGGCTCTGCACAGGCAACACTTGCACTGCAGGTGGACAGTATCGACCCCATTGCGGTTCAGGAGGCGATTTCCAGGACGGTTGAGCATTTTGGAAGTCTTGATATTCTGGTCAACAACGCCGGCATCTTTGAAGTCAAGCCCACGGGTGAATTCACGCTGGACGACTACGAACGTCAGATGGGAATCAATGCGCGCGCCGTTTTCGCTGCTATCCAGCGTGCGGCACTGCTTATGAGCGATGGAGGACGCATCGTCAATATTGGCAGCAATCTGGCTGATCGCGTTCCCGGACCCAATATGTCACTGTACGCCATGAGCAAGGCAGCGGTCTGGGGCCTGACCAAAGGCGCAGCACGAGATCTGGGTCCGCGTGGTATTACCGTCAATATTATCCAGCCTGGTTCGACCGACACCGATATGAATCCCGCCAGCGGTCCGAAAGCAGAAGGACAGCGCAGCCTGCGTGCAATCTCCGATTACAACCGTCCCGATGAGATCGCTGCGATGGTGGCGTATCTGGCCAGCGATGCGGCACGCGCTATCACTGGAGCCAGTCTGCTGATTGACGGTGGTGCAAATGTCTAGCGCTCAGGAAAAAGCAGCCATGCCATTCAACGTTTACTTCCTGGCTTTCAGTATATTTGCCCTGACCACATCTGAATTCATGGTGGCAGGCATGATGCCATCGCTCGCTCAGGCGCTGGATGTACCCGTCCCGGCTATCGGATATCTGATTTCCTATTATGCGGCGGGAATGGTGTTAGGTGGCCCGGTATTGATGCTGTGTCTGCGCAATGTGTCTCGCAAGCGGGCGTTGCTGGCTCTGCTTGCGGTCTATACTGTGGGTCAGGTCATCGCCGCAGCTGCAACCACATATGAAATTATGGCGGTAGGGCGCGTACTTAGCGGCGTCGCTGCTTCCGGGTGCTTTGGACTTGCGCTGGCTATTTGTGCACAAATGGTGCCGCCAAACCAGGTAGCGCGTTCGGCAGCGATCGTGATCAGTGGACTGATGTTTGCCACTGTCTTTGGTGTGCCCGCGGCGACCGCCCTGGAACAGTCATTCGGCTGGCGCTTCGTATTCTGGCTTGTTGCTGCCGTCACCGCCACATCAGGGTTGCTGCTCATGTTTACGCTTCCCGCGTCACGCGTTTCAGAGAAAATCAGCCTGCAGTCGGAACTGGCCTCGTTGCAGAACATTCGCTTGTGGGCAGCCTACGCGACCAGTGCGCTGATAATTGGCGCAACCTTTGCTGCATTCAGTTATTTTTCTCCCATTCTGGTGAACGTCAGTGGGTTTGACACCAGTACGATTCCACTCATGCTCATGCTATATGGTGCCGCTACCGTCGTGGGTAATTTTATCGTCGGTCGTCTGGCGGACCGTTACACCATGCCGGTGTTGTTCTGGGGACAGATGATTCTGACCGTTGCCTTGCTCTCGTTCGCGCTCTTCGGACAGGTGCAAGCGATCGCTTTAGGTGCGCTCGTCCTGGTTGGGTTGACTGGTGTGGCACTGAATCCGGCTATGGTTGCGCGTGTGATTCATACCGCGGATGCTCGCCCGCTGGTGAACACGGTGCATGCCTCGGTCATCAATATCGGACTGTTTGCCGGATCGGCGTTAGGCGGTGTGGGTATCAGTCTTGACTTTGGCATGCGCTCGCCTTTGTGGGTTGGCGCGGCTCTTGCCACGATCGGGGTGCTGAGTGTCGTGCCGCTGGTATGGAGGAAAAGAATTCGTCGTGAACCGGCGAAGGTCACCGCAGCACTGCAGACCGATTGTGTTTAACCCGTCTGAGGGACGCAATCGCGTAATGTGCGATGCGTCCTTTTGTCTATTGCATTTGTGTTGACGGAATTCGCGTCAATGCACAAGGCCCTGTTTTTTAAACCAATCCTGGATCAGCCCCGAGATTTGTCCGGAGTTGGCATCCATCATCATCATGTGACTGTTGCCATGAATGCCCTGTGCAGGCAAATCCAGCAAATCACCGTGACCTCCGGCCTGATTCAATGTCGCGCGGAAACGTTCCTGACGCTCTTTGATATTGACCCAGAATGGATAATCCTGAATGTGATCACCCCAGACCCATAACATCGGCACATTGCGAAGAGGTGACAGATCGGTTTTATCCGGGTCGGGTGAACCACTGGGTTCAACCAGGACGACGGCTTTGACCTTATCAGGATATTTCAGGGCAGATGTCAGCGCAAAATTGCCTCCCTGACTATGGACCACAATCACGCAAGGGCAGGCCTGCTGAACATATTGATCATAGGCGCGCTGAGTCCGGTCGTCGTTCGTTGACCAGCGCGGGATACTCTGTTTGACGAACTGGTCAAATGAAGCGATTGGGAATTGGGTGCCGGGAATCGCCTGACGCGTTTTTGGATCGCTGGAATAGGTTTTGCCAATACGAAACAGTTCCCAGGCTTCCTTTTTGGTTCTGAATACCGGTTCACCCTGGAAAATTTGGGGATAGCGAGCCCACGAAGCGCGGCCGCGTTCCACCGCATCGCTGACATATACACTCCATCCGTCCCGCAGAAAATCCATTTCCCAGCCAGGCTTGCCGTCGGGTTTGGTTTCATATGTTGTGCCAGACAGGCCACCTCCGTGCCACATCAGCATGGGTACAGTTGCTCGCGGATTTTCCAGAAGCGTATAACGGGTATACATCTGACCGGCGATAAAATCACCATTCGGATCCTGTTTTACTGGCGGTGAGCCGGGGCTGAAAACGATTTCCTTGACGGGCAGTCCTTTGAGCGTGACCGGTTCGCCACCGATGTGATAGCTTCCCACTTCCTTGACGTTCAAACCCGCGGTCTGCGCGCATCCGGCCAGCGCCGTGATAACGGGAACAGCCCATGTCAGGGCCCGAATTGAATTACGCATGTCATCTCCTCTTGCGACGGTACCCGGGCAGACGCAAGCAGCGCACGCACTCTGTCGCCCAAGAGCACGTCAAAACCAGGGGGTTTATATTCTTTGCAACAATTATATGCGGTTCACGCTGCGTTGCATTGCATGTGCGGTGACTGCGGCGGTATGCGCTGTTACGCCCGAAGCCGCACGGCAATTCAGGTATAGGTTCAGTCGGTATCCTGGAAGTCGCTGCTCAAATAGCAAATCTTCCAAATGCCGGGCATAGTGTATGTTAAGGTACGTATCAATCGTCTGTGAGACTGAAGAACCGCATGCCGACACAGGAGTCGACACAATGAGGGCCTTGATTATATTTGCACACTACGTGCCGCTGATTGCGGCAGCCACATGTATTGGGCTGGCCTATCGCGTTCATGATCGTGGCGGTGACCCGGATTCTATTGTTAGTCTGGGAATCAATGCGCTGATTTGTATCGCGGTATTTTTTGTTTTTGATTATCCACGCCTGCGATACGCCAGACGCAGCTTGCGGCTTCGCAAAACGGGCAGGATCGTTCAGGCACGCGTTATAAAAGCGGAACAGACAGCCAGATACGTGAACCTGCAGCCTCAATTTCGACTGAAACTCTCGTTCATCAACCCGGAAACGGGACAGAAAGTTGTCACTTCGGTCAATGATTATTTTGATATTCGAGAGGCGGCGTCAATGAGACCGGGAACTGTGCTGACCATTCGATTCAATCCCGACAAGCCAGAAGAAATCAGCCTTGCCTGATGGGGTCCGAGCAGCGGATACGCTGAGCTACGGTTCAATAGCATATGTTATAAAATAGTTCCAGAATCTTTTGCCGGAGTCCAAGCATGTCCAAATCCGTTTTTTATCGAACATTATCCATTCTGGTTTTGGGTGTGTTGCTTTCTGGATGCTCCGGTGGCCGAGAGCCTTCACGTGCGCGTACGAGCGATTGTGCATGGTACCGCATCGGCTGTGAATATGAAGGTCCTTATGAAGAGGGCGAACGTGACTATGCAGAGCGAGAAGCGCAAAGACTCAACCAACGGGAGTCTTCGCGCTTGAGCGGCTGGCTCTGGTAACAAAAAGTCGTAATATCGGTTCAGTTTTTATATGTCGCGTTACGACGATCCAGATAGCGCAGCATTGCGGGCCATTCCATAATGCCAAATGGGCGTCTGGTGGTGGGTTGATACAGATGATGAGTCTTATCGACCACAGCTTGAGGCGGTGTAATGAGTTTAGTATTTCCAGCCATGGCATCGACCTGGGCACGGCATGCCATCTCGAGCCAGTACATGGCATTGAAGGCTTCGGCAATGGAGGGCGAAGCAACCAGCAAGCCATGGCTGCGCAGAATCATTGCATCCTGCGTACCAAGATCAGCCACCAGACGCTGCTGCTCATCCATATCAATGGCGACGCTTTCATAGTCATGGTAGGCGATATCCTTGAAGCGCATGGCTGTCTGCGTAATTGGCAGCAGACCGCACTCCATGGCGGATACGGCCATGCCAGCGCGTGAATGCGTATGAATCACACAGCCCACATCATGTCGCGCGCCATGAACTGCGCTGTGAATGACATAACCTGCCTGATTCAATCCTGTGCCATCCGTGTTTGGATTATCCAGCACATCACCTTTGACATTAATCTTGATAAGGTTAGATGCCGTAATTTCCTCGTACATATAGCCGTAAGGATTAATCAGAATTTCGTCATCGGTACCGGGAATGCGCGCGGTAATATGGTTATAGACCAGATCACTCATGCCAAATAATGGCATCAACTGATAGCACGCAGCCAGATTGACCCGGGTTTCCCATTCTGTCTTGCTGTAATTCATCGTTTTTCCACTCCTGCGTCTTTTACAATTTGTCCCCAGATTTCATCGTTTTCTCTGACCATTTTGCCAAACGCTTCGGGTGATTCGCTCATCACAACCTCGGAACCTAAGGCGACCAGCTTGTCGTTGGTTTCTTTGTCCTTCAGTGTCTTGTTCAATTCATCATGCAGTTTGTCTACAATTTCTTTCGGTGTTCCCTTGGGCGCAAAAATCCCCAGCCAGGCGCCCATATTGAAGTTTGGAATGCCTTGTTCCTGAATCGTCGGCGTATCCGGCGCCAGTTTTGCTCTTTCCGCAACACTCACAGCCAGTGCAGTGAGTTTGCCTGATTTCACATGTGGCATTGCCGAAACAACCGTGTCAAATGTCATATCCACGTTGCCGCCGATGACGTCTGTCTGCGATTGAGTACTGCCTGAATAAGGCACATGCACCATCTTTGTGCCTGTTTTCTTCATCAATAGTTCCATCAGCAGATGGCTGGTGGTGCCTTTCCCGATCGAAGCAAAGGTCAGTTTATCCGGATTCGACTTGGCATAGGCAATCAGATCTTTGAAGGTCTTGATTCCTTTTGTGTTATTGATTACCAGAATGTACGGAAGCCAGGTTGTTTGCCCTACCGGTTCAAAATCCGTGCTGGCTTCATAGGGAAGCGACTTGTAGACATGTGGGTTGATATTCATGGGCGCGGTTGCAGACAGCGCCAGCATATAGCCATCGGGTTTGGATTTTGCCACCTGTCCTGCACCGAGGCTGCCACCCACGCCGGGCTTATTCTCCACGATAACGGGCTGTCCCAGATCCTTGCTCATCTTGTTGGCAAGAATGCGGGCAACCGAGTCAGTTGATGTACCAGGCGGAAACCCTACCACAATTGTAATAGGCTTGGAGGGGTAGTCGGCGGCGATTGCGCTGCCCATCGTTAGCGTCGCGGCCACGGCCACCAGTACGCGCTTCACAAAATGGCGTTTTATCATGTCTCGTCCTGTTGAATTTTTATTTATATTGTTATAAATGAAGTAATCCGCGATTGCAGCGGGTCTTTCATACTATCGGAGGGCAGACAGCGCGTCTATTATTCAATCGAAAACTCAGCCTTAGTTTCAGGTGAAGGGGGGCTTCGGTCTGTCGGAAGAGGGACTTGATGGAGGTTTCCGGAGGCGAAGCCGAGGTTGATTTCCAAATGGTCGTGCAAAAGCGGAAAGGAGGCACTGCGCCGGCAACGCATGGATGATGCACGCCAGTGATCCGAATTCAAATCAAAGGCCAGCCAGCGCCTCATTAACAATAGCCAACCCAGCCGGACTGTATTCAAGCGTAAGCGCCTGTTTGCGGCCGGCCTCGTCCATCTTCAGCAGCGATTTCCGGATAATATCCACGATTTTTTCTTCATTCCCGACCCGGAATTCTTCGAACTGATATTGCAGAAATACCAGGCACAGCGCATTTTCCATGATCTGAACTTCTGCATCTTGCTTAATCCCGCGTTTCATCAGAATGGTTTGCACGCGCTCGATTGTGCTGTCTTCGAAATTCAGGTCGCGCAGGATGGTTGCGGCCATGTCGGCGTGATGCCGCGCCAGCGCTTTTCTCCACGTCAGATAACCGATACGTCCTTCAGGATACTCGCGGCGCGCAATCTGCCAGCGACCGATATGCTGACATCTTGATGCCAATCGTAATGGCGTTGATGCATTTGATTCCAGCCGGAGTACCCACTCGCTTAATTTCGTGGCAAGAAAAAGCTCGCGCGGCCACTCCTTCCCTTGCCAGGTGAATGTATTCGGATCGGTTTTGTTAACGGCATCGAAGGCTTCAAAAGCCTGATCCAGCCTCGTATCTGTAGTCATTGTTCTATCTGTCCTGATTTAGGTAGCAATGGCCGCCCAATGGGAATTTGATAATAAGCATAATAATAATGCCTGAATATTGGACCAGCGTGCCGGTGGGTTGATTTTGATTGAATAAATCCTCCGCGATCAGCGTCCTATCTCAATAGAAGTAAAACCTGACATAGATTAAGTGCATTCCAAAACTTTTCGAATAAATTACGAAAGCATTTTGAATTAAGGCGAGGCGGTGCGTGAACAGCGTAGGTGCAAAGCAGGAAGTAAACATGGGAAAACTAATACGTAATCACTACGTTAAAAACATTGCCATCTTCTGTCTTCTTGGTCCACTTGTGGGTGGCATCTTATTTTCTATAAGCGTCGGAACTCTTCTGATGTGGGGCTATGGCTTATCTTTAGATGCGCCGAACCTGAAACTGATTGGATTGGTAACGGGGCTTGGTTATGACAAGGTTTATTTTGTACGAGGCGCTTATCAATTAATTCCTGCCGCACTTTTAACCGGATTTTCGGCTTCGTTATTGCCTCAGGAAAGAAACTTCTATTACATAATTTTAGTTTCACTAGTCGGCATGATGTCCAGCGCTTTTATAGCTAACGTGGTTATCAGTGAGCAGTTTACGGCGTTGCCAGCATTGTATGGGTTTGTTGCCTCGTTCGTATGCGCCTTGGTTGCTTATCCGAAAGATACGGTGCCGTCACAGGATGAAAGCAATCTTGAATTCATGATGTTTAGCGATCGAAAGATGTAGTCGTATTTTTTTCGACTTGATATTCATCGTATATATAACGATTGCAGAATGCACGCGTATTTAAAGATCCGAGAAGTTTGTATGTTGAATGTAGTAAGGAAATTGGTGTCCGGTCATTTCAGTCTGGCAATGACATTTTGGGGATGGGGCTGTGGCAGTGCGCTCATTCTTGAGTTAGCAATGAAACAGGCAATAATTGACGAGAGTGTGATTCTTTTTTGGTCGACGTTATTCCTAAAACTGATTATTCCGTCGATGGTGCTTTCAGGAATTATTTGTCATTTGCATAGGAGGGTGACGATCCTTCGTATGATGGCAGCCATTCCGTTTGTGACATATGTTCTGACTGTCGCAATGGTTATTTTTGCGGTCATATTCGCATATTCGTCCCATCGTTGGACGATTTGACAGAGTAAAGATGGCAAGTTTTACATTTAAACGATAGCTATGCTCATCATTACCATTATCGCTATTGTGTCTATGTTGATTCTCTTGGGGATGACCTATTTATTAGACAATGGGGTAACCCTCAAAAGAATCGTTATATTCTATTTTGTTGCCGCGTTTGCGCTTTGCTGGCTAATTATTTGGATCACGCTTTTATGGGCGATTCTATCGTAGTGGGTAGTTGATCTCTCTACGCAAACATAACAAGCGTCCAGCACTCGACCGGCCACTCAAGCGACCTGCTTTGCCTTCAATTCCTTGGCATTGGCAACATCCATGCTCGCGGGCAGGGCGACGCCGTTTTTTCCTGCAATCACTTCTGCCATGACACTGATGGCAATCTCGGCGGGTGTTTTGCTGCCAATATAGATACCGATAGGACCGCGCAGGCGAGCAAGCTGTTCGGCGGTCAAACCGAAATGTTCCATCATTCGCTGGCGCCTCGCCTGATTATTGCGACGAGAGCCGATGGCTCCCACATAGAATGCCTTGGTTTCCAACGCTTCCATGAGTGCCAGATCGTCCAGTTTGGGATCGTGAGTCAGTGCGATGATGCAGCTTCGGGCGTCTGCCTGGAAGCTGGTAACAACGTCGTCTGGCATATCCGAGAGCAGGGTGACTCCCTGCACGGACCAGTCTTTTCTGTATTCGGCACGCGGATCGCAGACTGTCACCGCAAAGCCACTGAATAGCGCCATAGTTGCCACATATTCTGTCAATTGACCCGCGCCAATCAATAACATTCGAAATTCAGGCCCAAAAGTTGTGCTCAAAGTCGTTTTGTCGAAACTGAGTGGTGTGGGCTGATCGATGGGGCGTTGTTCGACAATACCGGATTCGATGCTTACTTTGCGTTGCATAAGCTGACCTTCATCCAGTGCTGCTACCAGCGCCTGTAGCGCCTCAGCGTCCGGATTGAATTCGAGCAATATTTCAAGCGTACCCCCGCAAGGAAGGCCAAACCGGAAGGCTTCTTCTGCTGTCAGTCCATATTGAATGAGACAGGGGGGCGCATTGTTCGTGAACGCGACTTTGTCCTCACCAGTCGTATAGCGATAAAACAGATCGTCCTCGATGCATCCGCCGGATACGGATCCTACGACGGCTCCATCCTGGCACATGGCCATAATCGAGCCCAGCGGTCGCGGCGAGGATCCCCAGGTACGGGTGACGGTTGCCAGAAGTGCATTTTTACCTTCTGCGCGCCATGCGCTCAGTCTGCGCAGGACCAGAACATCCAGATTCTCCATGTTAATGCCTCATTACAGTTGTTATATGTCTGCATGCAAAAAGCGACTGTTGCAGCGCAGCAGCCGGGTAATTGCGAGAATCATTATGTAGTAAAAATCGGCCATTTCCGGGGATCGGAAAAAATAATCAGACTCTAAGGTAATTGATCCGACTGCGGGGTAAAGGTAATGTCCGGGCGCATTTCTATACTGCCTCCCACAGGTTCATTTTCGTTTCTTTCTGTACATGTGAAGAAAAATTCAATTGTCATAGCAAGGCGAAAAATGAACAGGAGCCAGTGGCAGCAGTTCTGCTGCTTTGCCAAATCAGCGTATACGGCTGATGGCTCCAATAACAGCAGATTCGGAGGCAGTGCATGAGCAGCGTGGATGACGCGGCATCGGGCAGCGCCGGCAAATTTGTCGGCAAGCGTGTTGAGCGTTTTGAAAGCATACCGTTATTGACAGGCAGAGGACGCTATGGTGATGACCTGGGTCTCAAGCCGGGCACACTGCACGCCGCGGTCTTTCGATCCAGCTATGCGCATGCGCGCATCAAATCCATAGACGTTTCCCAGGCAGAGCAAATGCCCGGGGTGAGGGCGGTGCTTACACCCGAGGATGTTCGGGCATGGTCGCGGCCGTTTATCAATGGCGTGAAGATGCCCATGGAGATGTGGTCCACGGCGATGGACAAGGTTCGCTATGTAGGCGAACCAATTGCAGTTGTCATTGCTGAAGACCGCTATCTTGCTGAGGACGCTTTTGACGGAATCCGTGTCGAATTTGAAGCATTGCCGGCGGTCAGTAGTATCGAAGGTGCAATGAAAGAAGAATCTGCCATTCTGCACGAAGCGGTAGGCACCAATGTGCTTCACGAGCGCGAATTCAATTACGGGGATCCGCAAGCCCGTTTCCGGGAATGTGAACACAATCTGGAAATCGATATTGAATATCCTCGAAATTCCTGTACGCCCATTGAATGTGGCGTTGTCATTGCAGAACATTTACCTGGCGATGAAGGCTACGAGGTGTGCTCCAATTTCATGGGGCCCTTTTCAATGCATGCCGTGATGGCATTGGCGCTGAATGTACCCGGCAATCGACTGCGGCATCGCTCTGCGCCAGACTCAGGCGGTAGCTTTGGCGTCAAACAGGCCGTCTTTACATCTGTGGTGCTCATGTGCCTGGCTTCGCGTAAAGCCGGTGGAGCACCTGTAAAGTGGGTGGAAGACCGACTGGAGCATTTGAGCGCGGCGACAGCAGCCAATGGACGGCTTGCGACTGTCAAAGCCGCCTTCGATGGCGATGGCCGGATACGCGCGCTGGATCTGGATCAGAAGGATGACGTGGGGGCCTACCTGCGGGCACCTGAGCCAGCCACCTTTTATCGTATGCATGGGATCCTGACCGGCGCCTATCGAATTGATGATCTGCACGTACGCAATCGCGTCGTAGTCACCAACAAAATGCCTTCGGGACTGGTACGAGGATTTGGTGGACCTCAAGTGTATTTTGCACTGGAGCGTATGGTTCAACGGATTGCTCAGCATCTGAATATTGATCCGCTGGAAGTGTATCGACGTAATTTTATTCAGCCCGAGGCGTTTCCTTACCGGGCTGCGGCGGGCGCATTGCTTGATTCCGGTGATTATCCAAAAGCCCTGGCGGCAGCCATAGACCAGGGCGGGCTGCAAGAGTTGCTGCGCAGGCGGGATGAGGCGCGTGCTGAAGGACGGCTGTACGGGATTGGCTATGCCGCCATCGTTGAACCGTCTATTTCCAACATGGGCTATATCACGATCGCATTAACCCCTGAGCAGCGCGCCAAAGCGGGTCCGAAGAATGGCGGCATTGCGGCGGCAACGGTGAGTATTGACCTGCTGGGCAGCGTCACAGTTGTGATTGCGTCTTCGCCCGCGGGACAGGGACATGTCACAGTTTGTGCGCAGGTGGTAGCCGATGTATTCGGACTGCAGCCCAAAGACATTAATGTCAATGTTGATTTTGATACTGACAAGGATGCCTGGTCTGTTGCAGCCGGCAATTATTCGAGCCGCTTTGCTGGTGCTGTGGCCGGTACTGTTCATTTGGCGGCAACGAAACTGCGCGCCAAATTAAGTGATATCGCCGCTCATCAATTGAAATGTTCGGCAGATGATATTTCCTTTGAAGGTGGCAAGGTTTTCCGGGCAGGGCAATCAGACAAGGCCATGCCATTCGCGCGGCTCGCCAGTAGTGCTCATTGGGCACCTGCCGAACTGCCGGAAGGGATGTCACCTGGCATGCGTGTCACCGAATTCTGGACGCCGGAGTCACTCGAGGCGCCGACAGAAGATGATCGAATCAATACCTCCGCAGCGTATGGATTTGCATTTGATATATGTGCGGTGGAGCTCGATCGTAAAACCGGTAAGGTCAGAATTGATCGATACGTGACCGCGCACGACGCCGGAAAAATTCTGAATCCGGCCATGGCAGATGGGCAGATTCGGGGCGCCTTCGCCCAGGGATTGGGAGCGGCTTTGCTGGAGGAGTTTCGGTACGGCGAAGATGGCGGCTTCCAGTCAGGCACATTTGCCGATTATCTGGTGCCCACAAGCTACGAAGTTCCTGATCCAGTCATTGTCCATCTGGAGACACCAAGTCCATTCACACCACTGGGCGCGAAAGGTCTGGGCGAGGGAAATAATATGAGTACACCCGTCTGTGTTGCGAACGCTGTGGCGGATGCGTTGAGTCCTTTGGGCGGGACGCCGGATATCCGTCTGCCGCTTACGCCAAATCGGGTTCTGGAACTGATCGGTTTTGAAGATCCTCCGCCATCGGAAGATGTGCAGATCCAGAAGCCCGCGAAAAAAACGGGCAAGGGCCATGCACTTTCCGCTACGGGCAGCACACAGATTCCGGCAACACCGGAGGAAGTGTTCGATGTTTTGATGGATCCGCAGGCGCTGGCCAAGGTAATTCCAGGCTGTCGCGAACTGGAACAGATAGGCGAAAACAAATATCGGGCGGACGTCACGATCAGTATAGGAATGATCAAGGCCCGATACGAAGCCACGATTTCCCTGACCAATATCAACAGACCCAACTCGTTGCATCTACAGGGAAGCGGCGTTTCGTCGCTGGGCGGCGCGGAAGGTGGTGGCGATATCGTATTGGAGGCCAATGAGAAAGGCACTCTGATGAAGTATCAGTATGAAGCGGAGGTGCAGGGCAAGGTGGCCGCCGTGGGTGGTCGCATGCTGGAAGGAGCCGCACGTATGGTGTTGGGTCAGCTTTTTGAACAACTGGGCCGGCAGGCATCCGGTAAATCTGTGGTCGGTAGTTCTGCAGGTATCTTGCAACGGATCCTGCGTTTTCTGAGGATCAGCAAATGAAGCCACACGCCTTTGAATACCGACGCATCGAAAGCGTTGAGGACGCGCTGAAATGGCTGCACGAGGATGGCGAGAATGCACGTATTCTGGCTGGTGGGCAATCACTGGTGATTCTGCTCAATATGCGGTTGGCTCAACCCGGCTGGCTGTTGGATATCTCGAGTTGTAAAGAACTCAACTACATCAAACAGGAAAAAAACATGGTGTGCATCGGTGCAAGTACCACCCAAGCACAATTGCAATACTGGCCGGCACTCGCAGCGACCATTCCGCTGCTTGCCGAAGCCATTCCATTTATTTCTCATTATCAGATTCGTAATCGCGGGACTGTGGTGGGCTCAATCGCTCATGCGGATCCCAGTGCAGAGCTGCCTTTATGTCTTGCTACGCTGGGTGGTCGCGTCGTGCTGCGCTCGCGAAAGAAATCCCGGGAACTGCCTGCGGTGGAGTTTCAGCAGGGCATGCTGACCACTGCCAAGCAGACCAATGAAATGGTCACGGAGGTGCGTTTCCCCGTGGCAGGACAAGGGCACGGCTATGCATTTGACGAGTTCGCCCTGAGGCGTGGCGATTTCGCGATCGTAGCCTGTGCCGTCGAAGCCGGTCCGGAGAAAATAAGGCTGGGCATTGGGGGCGTGGCTGATAAGCCGACAGTGGTGGAGTGGGAAAGCAAGGATGCGGGTTCTTTCGGAAAACGCCTGAATGATCTGTCCTGGCAATTGAATGCCCAGGACGATCAGCATGCCTCTGCTGCGTATCGACGTCATCTGGTCAGGGAACTGGGGCAGAGCACAATTGAGAAAGCGATTTCCCGCTGTACAGAGAACAAGGAGTAAATGATGTCAGAAGAACGAACCAGACATTCCATTCGCGTCATGCTCAATGGCGTGGCACGCAGCAGTCAGGCTGAAAGCCGCATGCTCCTGTCCGATTTCATTCGTCATGAGCTCGGTGCTACCGGAACGCATGTCGGATGTGAACACGGCGTTTGCGGGGCCTGCACCGTTCACATCAATGGCGTGGCGACACGCTCGTGTCTGTGTTTGGCACGGCAGGTCGATGGCTGTGAGTTGCGGACGGTCGAAGGACTGATGAATAAGGATGGAACGCTGAGCATCCTGCAGCAGGCATTTAAGAAACACCATGCGTTGCAGTGCGGATTCTGTACAGCCGGCATTCTGATGTCTTGTGTGGATTTTCTGCAGCGTTTCCCGGACCCAACGGAGGAACAGGTACGCGATATGTTATCCGGGCACCTGTGCCGCTGTACTGGCTATACACCTATTGTCGAGGCGATTCTCGATGTAGCCCCTCAATTGAAAACTGAAAAAGCGGAGACTGCAAATGCTTGATCTGGGAAGCACTTTTATTCAAAGTGTTGAACGCAACCCTAACGCGCCGGCACTGGTTGCCGAGGGTAAACGCCTGACCTACGCGCAATGGTTCGATATCATCAGAACCGTAGCCGGCGGCCTGGAACAGCGCGGCTTGCGACATGGCGATCACTTGCTCGTCGTGATGCAGAACCGCTGGGAAATGGCAACCGTGCACTGGGCCTGCCAGTTACTCGGTGTCATTGTGACGCCATTGAACTGGCGCGCCAAGCCCGAGGAAATTGATTACTGCCTGACTGACGCTGACGCCAGAATGATCATCTACGACGACTCCTGCATTGACGCGGTCCGGAACGCTACCGCGGCAGAAAAGATTACAGCTGTTGCGGTGGGTGAAGCATTACCTGGCAGTGATTCTTTTGCGGATTTGTTGGCGGCGACGCCGATAGAAGGTAAATCGCGTGCGAATGCAGAAGATTTTTCACTGATGCTATACACATCCGGAACAACTGGAAAACCTAAGGGAGTACCGCGCAGGCACAGGCAGGAACGCGCTGCAGCTTTGGCTCATGTGGCACAGAATCTCTATGCAGTTGGTGAACGAACGCTTGGTGTCATGCCGCTTTATCACACCATGGGTGTGCGTTCCTTGCTTTCCATGGCATTGATTGACGGATGTTTTGTCTGCATGCCTCGATTTGATGTGGAGCAGGCGTTGTCGTTGATTCAAGTGGAAGGCGTCACCAATTTGTATCTGGTACCCACACTTTATCACGACATGCTGTCGCATCCGCGCTTTGCACAAACTGATGTGAGCCGGGTACGCAAGCTGGGCTTTGCCGGAGCACCCATGTCTGAAGCACTGCTGCGCCGGCTTGACACGGCATTTTCACCTGAACTCTTCGTCAACCATTATGGCAGTTCCGAGGTCTATACCGTGGCGATCACTCAGAACGCACGCGCCAAGGCAGGATGCTGCGGTCGCGCTGCAATCAATTGTCGTCTCCGGGTGATTCAACTGGGAAGTACCAACCCCGAAGATCGCGTCGAACCCATGGAAGAAGGACAGATCATCGCCCATCTGGACGGAGATGAAGCCTTCGAAGGCTACTGGAAACGCCCTGATGCCAACGAGAAGTCTCTGATTGGCGATTGGTATTTCACCGGTGATATTGGCTATTTCGATTCTGATGGGGAACTGTTTGTGAGCGGACGCGTTGACGACATGATTATCAGCGGTGGCGAAAATATTTCACCTGTCGATATCGAATCTGTCATCTCGCTGCATCCGGCTGTCGACGAAGTGGCTGTGGCTGGTCTCAAGGATGAGCGCTGGGGCCATCGGGTCGTGGCTTTTGTCAAACGCCAGGCCGAAGTCAGTGCAGAGGACCTGGATAAGTATTGCCGTTCCACTGACCTGGCCAATTTCAAACGACCACGCGAGTATGTATTCGTGGCTGCACTACCCAAATCACCCGTCGGAAAAATTCTCAGACGCAAGCTGGTGTCCGGTGAATACGAAACCGATAGCAATTGTGAACCTACTACTGATCTTGCTAATTGATTTAAACAAAAGGAATACTGAATGAGTCAACTTAAACACCCCGCACACGACCTGCTGCAGAACCTGGACGGATTCCGGGTTGAAATCGATGCAGAAAAGCATCGCGCAGATATTGTTCTTTCTCGTCCGCCGTTCAATATTATTTCCATGCCTGAACGCGAACAGCTTCGCCTTGTCTTTGAAGCGCTGGACGCCAATGATGCCGTTCGTGTCATTGTACTGCGTGCTGAAGGCGAACATTTCTCGAGTGGCGGGGACATTCGCGGCTTTCTGGAAGCTTCGCCTGAGCATGTGTCTAAACTGGCATGGAATATTGCCTCGCCAGAGCGTTGTTCAAAACCTGTTATTGCGGCCAACCGCGGTTACTGCTTCGGCGTTGGTTTTGAAATCTCACTTGCCTGCGACTTCCGGATTGCGACAACCACAACTGAATATGCCTTGCCTGAGCAAAAGCTGGGGCAGATTCCTGGTTCCGGTGGCTCAGCTCGTCTGCAAAAGATGGTAGGCATTGGCCGGACCAAAGACATAGTCATGCGCTCACGCCGCATTCCTGGTCCCCAGGCGTATGACTGGGGATTGGCGCTGGAGTGCGTAGAGAACGATCAGCTTGAAGCAGCGACTGACAAGCTGGTGGCTGAGTTGGTGAAATTCTCACCACTGGCTCAGCGCACGGCGAAAAAATTGCTCAATGACAGTGAAGATGCCTCACTGTCAGCCGCAATTGAACTCGAAGGTCATTGCTATAGCCGACTGCGCAGTTCAGAAGACTTTCGTGAAGGAGTGGAAGCCTTTCACGCGAAACGCAAGGCCAATTTCACTGGTAAATAACACAACTGGCTTGCCTCGGAGATTCCGGGAGCACGCTACTAAAAGGGAGTGCGCCGCTAACCGTCGGCGACTTTCAGGAGACAGCGATGAATACACAAGAAGCTGCGCCGACACCCGGCGCTCATAAAGATCCGGTCGCGCCTGGCTGGATGTCTGGTTTAAGAGGGCTTCCGGCTGCATTGAATCTGAATTCAGTCAGTGCGGGCCTGGTGGCTGCCATTTTTGGATGCTCCGGTCCCGCACTGATCGTGATCGGAGCCGCCCAGGCAGGGCACTTAAGCAACGGGCAAACGGTTGCATGGCTGCTTGCCATTTATCTGCTGGGCGGCATTATCAGTGTGTTTATGGGAATGCGCTATCGCATGCCAATCACCGGCGCCTATTCCATTCCTGGGGCGGCAATTATGACATCTGCATTTGCCTCATTTTCGTATCAGGAGGCGATCGGGGCATTTATCATGGCAGGGGTCATCGTTCTGCTTTTGGGAGTCACCGGACTGATCGGGCGAATTATGCGCTGGGTACCCATGCCAATTGTGATGGCCATGATTGCTGGCGCCATGATACGTTTTGGCGTCGCTGCAGTTGATTCTGTGAGTGCTGCGCCTTTGATTGCGGGACTGGCAGCGCTTGCCTTCTTTCTTACCGGCCGACTGACAAACCGGGTGCCTCCCGTTCTTGCTGCCCTGATTGTTGGTCTGATAGCTACCATTGCTACCGGACAATTGCAGACGGGAACTAGTCATATCGCGTTTGTCATGCCGGAATTTACGGCACCCGTGTTCACGTTAGGAGCGTTTTTCGGGATTGCCGTGCCGATGGCCGCGCTGGTGATTGGCGCTGAAAACGCCCAGGCAATTGGTGTTCTGATGGCTGAAGGTTATAAGCCACCGATCAATGCCATGACCATTATCAGTGGCGTGGGTGGTATTCTGGCTGGCATGATGGGTGGTCATAACGCCAATATTGCCGGACCTATGACCGCAATCTGCTCATCTGAACAGGCAGGTGAAGACAAGGAAAAACGCTACGGCGCGACTGTTGTCAATGGTGTGTTGTTTGGTGCGTTTGGCATGGTCGCAGGTTTGGCAGTGCCATTTGTCATGGCGTTGCCCAAGCCTTTGATTGGCGTGGTCGCCGGACTGGCCATGATTGGCGTTCTGGTCAGCTCGCTGCAAGGTGCCTTCGGACCCAGACTGGGCAATCAGGTTGGTGCTTTTGTCGCCTTCGTAGTCGGCATGAGTTCTCTGAACCTTCTCGGTATCAGTGCGCCATTCTGGGCATTGGTGTTTGGTGTGATCGCATCTGTACTTGCCGACAGACTGAGTCTTGGCAGTCGCAATGATGATGAAATCACATCTGAAAACCTGCAAAAAGTATCTGGTGAACGCGGCGCAGCCTGAGTTTGTGGTGGGCAAATTGTTGATATAATTGAATAATATTGCGATGTGGGCCGAAAAAGCGAGATACAAAGTGCGGCCTCGTCGCCATCCGACCATATGGTCGGATGCCTTTCTTTGGGTACTATGTCAACGGCGATTAAAATATTCCAAGGAGCCTTTGGCCGCGTATCGTTGCTCGATATGAGCAAACCGCTGGTCATTCATGCCCATCATCACTGTCACGCGCTAATTAAAGTCAGCGGTGTAGACAGTTCATTCCTGGTCAAAGGCAAAAGCCAACCGTTGACAAAAGACAGTGTCGTCCTCATCAATGCCTGGGAGCCGCATGCATACGAGCATACACCCAGTGGGGAAGGGCACTGTATCCTGATGGCTCTCTATCTGGAAACTTCCTGGCTAAGCCAGGTACTGCGTTCATTGACGGTCAGCGGACACCCTCAGTTCTTTCCTAAACCCTGTGCCACCTTGCCGCCGGGTGCAAGATTGCTGGCCAATGCGCTGGCAGCTGAAATGCTTGTGTCACAGGATATTGCAGCTGACATACTTGAAGGCAAGATCTTTGATCTGTTCATGGCTACGGCTGAACGTCATTCGTCTTTGCGAGATTCCTCGCATTTGTTTTCGAGTTTGCGCAACAACACCATGGATCCCCGCATTCGGCGCGCTGTCGGAAAAATGCGCGAGAATCTTCGTTACGGTGATAATTTTGCTGATCTGGCAACGGAAAGTGGCCTGTCTCGCGCTCATTTTTTTGAATTGTTTCGCAGAAGCACGAATTTGACGCCGGCCGTGTATGCCAACGCGTTGCGAGTTGAAGCGGCCATTGCCGAGCTATGTAAATCCAATACGCGGATCGGCGAAATTTCCTACAACGTTGGTTTCTCTGCACCAGGCCATTTCACCCGTTTTTTCCGCCAGCATCTGGGTATTACGCCGGGTGAGTACAGACGGGTGGTGGATCTGGTGGATGATGATATTGATTTGCTGTTGTAAGGCAAGTTTCATCAGCTTGGCTCGCTCCGACATACCGCGAAGCGAGCCAGTGCCGAATTCTACAGTCTGGCCTGCAGGGTCAACATGACGTTTCTTGGGTCGCCATAGTAGTTGCTGATACCGGCCGCATCCACTTTGTGATAATACGTCTTGTCAAAGATATTGTTCACGTTCAGCTGCAGGCGCAGATTCTTGTTGATCTGATAACCCGCCATGGCATTGTAGACCGCGTAGCCACCTTGTTCAGCGCGGACATTGCCGCTTTGTGCATAGGTTGCACTTTGCGCCCGCACACCCGCGCCCAGGGTCAGGCCATCCAGGGTGCCGCCGTTAAATGTGTAGCTTGTGAACAAGCGCAGCATATGTTTCGGGTCCAGGGTGCGCAGCGGCAATCCGACGTTGCTTTCATTGGAATCACGAATGTATTTGGTGCTTGTGTTGGTATAGCCTCCCATTACCTGCCAGCCAGGCATGATTTCGCCGGACATTTCCAGTTCCCAGCCCTGGCTGCGTGTTTTGCCGCCTGCGGCGTAGCAGTAGCTGCTGGTGTAGTATGGCGTGCAAGGGAAGGGCGAGCTTACGTCTTCCATGGCCTTGCCAACGTTATTGATGCGGAACAGAGACAGGGCTGCGTTCAGGCGACCCTCCAGAAACTCGCCTTTGATGCCCAGCTCATAATCTTCACCGCGCACCGGCTTCAGAATGGTTCCGCTGGCGTCACGATAGTTCTGTGGTGTAAAAATCTCGGTGTAACTGGCGTAAGCACTGAGGTTATCGTTCAGGTCCAGTACCAGTCCGGCATAGGGTGTGAATTCGCGCTTGATTTTATAGTCTTTGCTTGAGTTGTTTTTGGTTTTGTTTTCCCACCAGCTGAAGCGCCCGCCGATAATGGCTGTGAGAGGATCAGCCAATGACATTCTTAGTGTGCCATACAGCCCTTTTTGCCGAATATAGGTTACAGTCTGTTCGCCGCTGGTATCTACAAAAGGCTCGGGTGGCTGACCGGAATGCGGATCCCAGTCACGAATATCGACGATAGTGGGATACAGATTACCCATTCCCACGCTGCCTTTGTTGCGATTGTTGATCTGTTCTGCACCCAATACCACTTCATGTCTGCGGCCAAATGCCTTAAAGGCCCCATTGACGGTCAGAGAGAAGTTATCCTGCACTGTCTCGTCACCACCATATTCTGCAGAGGTTACGGTGAAGAGATAAGGATTAGGCTGATTCTTTACACGAGAGAAATAGGATTGTTTGAAGTCTTTCAGGTGATTGACGGTGTGTGCGACAGAGAATGTTGCCTTCCAGTCATCATTGAATCGATGCTCAAGACTACCGAAGAACTGCTGATTCCATCGATTCCATTCGTTCCAGTCTGAACCCAGATAGGTGCTGCGCGGCAAGCCCAGATCAGAGCCGTCCAGACCACGTGGCAGATTACCCCAGGCTCCGGTCGCGTTCAGGTCGGTATGCTGGACACTGGCTGTAAGCAGCGTATTTGGCGTCAGATCGGCCTGTACCACGCCATAAATGAGTTTGCGCTTTTCCTGACGTACGTCCTGAAAGAAATCACGATCGTCGCTTACCGCAATAAGTCGTCCACGAACCTTGCCGGATGGAATTAATGCAGTAGAAATATCCGCCTCCATGCGGCGACGGTTCCAGGACCCAAAGGTCAGTGCGGCTGATGCGCGAAGATCGCTCGTCGGCAGTTTGCGAACCAGATTCACCGTTGCGGATGGATTACCCGAGCCGCGCAGCATGCCGCCGGCACCACGAATGATTTCTACACGATCAAGCACCGCCGTGTCTGGCTGCAAAAAGGAAGAGCCATTGTTTTGCATGGTAAGGCCGTCGAGCTGGATAGCGTCGATCTGATAGCCGCGGGAATAGTAGTTCACCCTCTCGGTATCGACAAAATCGACGGTGATCCCAGGGGAGGCACGCATTACGTCCTGCAGATCCGGCAAAAATTGATCGTCAAGAGCCTTGCGCGTCAATACGGTGACCGGATGGGGCGTTTCCCGAAGCGTCTGCGTTGTTTTGAAAACACTAACACCAGACGCGCCGTATGACTGACTACCTTCCGTCTCAAGCCCCTCTGATTGCGCCGTGATGGCAGACAGAGTGGCGACAGACGAAGGCGAGGATGACTGAGAGGACGCTGGCTGTGTTACTGGCGCCGCTGAGGTCTCAGTCCTGGCAGCGCTCTGTGCACGCGCGGCTTGCGCTGCTGTAACGGCGGATGCAGCAAATATGACATATGTGATTTTTCGGGACAGGTTTTTTTGCGGGAAGGGAAGTGACATACCAATGTTGAAATTCAAACTGACGGGAAGAATTGAACGCCGTGGCGCTCATTAATATGGACACCGAACCGTTCAAACGAAAGTGGAACTTATGAAAAGATGGATAAAGCTTATGATGTTACAAAATATCAAATAAAAATCATTATCATTCTAAATTAGTTTTCAACTTAATTAAAGAATTTTTGAATTACTATTTGTGATCTCGAGAAATGTTCAGGCCTGGGTGTAGCGAATATGCACAAAATGTGCATGCATCACGCCCGGGTATTGTTGTGAGAATCATGATCATGAATTCCTCGCGTGCATCGGCGCGCAAGTTTTTAAGCAAGACACCGTTGGTATCGCGCATCATCGCTGCGATATTGGGTGGCTATGCTCTGGCAGCACTTACCAGTATGTCGACATTGATATTACCCATTGCAAGGGAACAGGCTGTCCTTACCGGTATGCTGGCCAGTTTCGCAGTATATGCAGGCGCCATTGTATGGGTGTTTGCCGTTCGCTCTGCCGCGCGGGCATGGCTGGGACTGGCGATTGCGGCAATGCCACTTGCAATAGCGGCATGGTGGGCCGTCAATAGTGGATCTGCATCATGAGCCCGCAGAGTCATAAACCGGTAAAGCCCGCTCCTAAAGCGCGTGGCATTCGGCAGACAATGTCTGATCTGCATATCTGGGCGGGTCTGCTGGCCGGCTGGCTTTTGTATGCCATGTTTTTAACGGGTACGGTTTCCTATTTTCGTGATGAAATATCACAGTGGATGCGTCCGGAACTTTCTGCGCAACACCATGTGCCTGAAGCGACCGAGGTGACGCAGCGCATGGTCAGTAGCTTTGCCACGCTCGCGCCCGACAGTCCTCAATGGAATTTCACGCTGCCGGACGAACGTAATAATGTTGTGAGTGCCTTCTGGCGTAACCGGAAAATTCCCGGGAGACGCGGGTTCCAGAGTGCGACTTTCGATCCGCAGACGGGCCAGAAAGTGCCGGCACGCGAGACTCGCGGGGGCGACTTCTTCTTTCGTTTTCATTTTCAGTTCCATTACATCCCCGTGCTGTGGGGGCGGATATTGGCAGGCGTGTGCGCTATGTTCATGCTGGTGGCCATTATCAGCGGTGTGATAACACACAAGAAAATCTTTATCGATTTCTTCACTTTCCGCTGGGGAAAGGGGCAGCGCAGCTGGCTGGACGCGCACAATGCGCTGTCGGTTTTTGGGCTGCCCTTTCACTTGATGATTACCTATAGTGGACTGGTCACATTGATGCTGTTGTATATGCCCTGGGGAGGCAACGTAGCCTTCAAGACGCCCGCTGATCGACAGGCCATGTTTGCCCAATTAAGTTCCTTCAATCCTCCAGGCAAGCCGGCAGGAGAACCCGCTCAGCTGGCGAGTGTGGCAGATATGGTGCGACAGGCGCAGGAAAGATGGGGCAAGAGCAACGTTGGGCGAGTCAGTATCACGAATCCGGGCGACAAGCTTGCACAGGTGATTGTGTCGCGTAATGAATTTGGTCGCGTTTCGACAAGCCCGCAATATCTGGTGTTTAACGGAACTGACGGAAAAATGATTCGGGCCGTGGATAAGGTTGGTGCTGCGGCAGAAACCCGGGGCGTACTGTATGCCCTTCATCTGGGACGCTTTAGCGATTCTGTGGTTCGGTGGCTCTATTTTCTGGTCAGCCTCGCCGGTACCGCCATGGTGGGTACCGGACTTGTGCTGTGGACAGTGAAGAGAAGGGCAAAGCTGCCCGATCCTGCCAATCCATACTTTGGTTTTCGTCTGGTAGAAAAGCTCAATATCGCTGCCATTGCCGGACTATCCATCGCCATGACTGCTTATTTATGGGCGAACCGGCTACTGCCTGTCGACCTGGCAGAGCGCAGTCAGTGGGAAGTGCAGATATTTTTCATTGCCTGGGGTGTGGCCGTATTGCACGCAATCATTCGACCATCCAAACGGGCCTGGATTGAACAACTCTGGACTGCTACTGTGTTGTTGGCGCTTTTGCCGCTAGTGAGCGCAGCCACGACGTCGCGACCGTTGTGGCTGAGCCTGAGTCATGGCGATTGGGTATTTGCTGGTTTTGAACTGATGCTCTGGGTGTTCGCAGGATTGCATGCCGCACTTGCCATCCGCACGGCTCGGCATAAACCCCGGCAGCAAGCGAAGCGCGCCGCTACATCATCAGCGGCTATTAACGCGTCAACAAAAAACAGTACGTCAACACCGGCATCATCGACACCAGTCGCTTCTACACCGCGAATGGCCAGTACTGATGCCATCTCGGGCAACGCTATCTTATCGCAGGGCAGGCAATGACTCATCTTAGTATTCTGATTATTGCTTTCTTCGGGTTTGGCCTGGTGGCTCTGTCCATGGGCCGGCATCAGGAAGATGTGTTCAAGCAGGAGTTGCCGCGGATCGCCAGCAGAGCATTGCGCAGGGGAGGGTGGCTCTTGCTCGTGGTCGCTCTGGCTGTCGCAGTTCGCGGATATGGATGGGCAGTGGGACTGGTTGCCTATAGCGGTCATACCAGCGCCGCGGCGGCACTGGTGTTCCTGCTTTTGATTCTTCGCGGGCGTTATGGCGAAACTTGAAGTCCTGTTTGAATAATTGACCCAGGCTCACTAATCAATAGCATGGTTTATTCCATGCCAACCCAATCCGGTGCAAAAACGAATACGCATCGCACCAGAAGCGTACAGCTTCACATCAACTTCACTGTAAATCCCAGCGTTCGCCCTCTTATCACAGTTGGCATGACAATTGCTTGAGTGATATGCAAGTCACTTGCATGAAATGCCAGAGACTTGAGGCACGGATATGAATCCGTTTCACTATTCACATACCTAATTCAGGGAGTTGTCATGCTGCTTTGTCGCGTCATCACTGGAGCCTTTGCTCTATTCATAGCTGCTTCGGCTCATAGCGCCGACTTGCTGGACACAGTCCGCAGTAAAAAGGAAATCGTGGTTGGTACCGAAGCGCAATTTGCGCCTTTCGAGTTCGTCAAGGACGGAAAGATCGTGGGCTATGGACCAGATCTTATGAATCTGATTCTGTCACAGGTTCCTGACGTCAAGGTAAAACAGTACGACGTTCCGTTTCAGGGGATATTGCCAGGTCTGGCAACCAAACGTTTTGATTTCGTTATTACATCTGTGACGATGACCAAAGAGCGCGCCAATAAATTTGCTTTTACGGTGCCAATTGCGGATGCGACAGTCGCACTGATTACCAAAAAGGGCGATAGCCAGATTAAAACTGCCGAAGATATCGCCGGAAAAGTCGTCGGCTCGCAGGCAGGCTCAGCACAGCTAAAAGCGTTGCAGGGCTACATTGCCACATTGAAAACCCAGGGCAAGCCTGAGCCGACTGTCCGGGAATATGTAAGCTTTGATGAAGCATACGCCGATCTGGCTGCAGGACGACTTGCTGCTGTTGCTCAGTCTAAAGCGAATCTTGCGACCTTGATCAAAGCACGCCCCGACGTGTACTCGATTATCGATACTGCGATTGGACCCAGAACTTATTTTGGCTGGGTAGGACGTAAGGATGAAAACAGCGCGTCACTCGTGAAATTTTTCTCAGATGGCATAGCGCAGGCTGCTAAATCCGGAAAGATGCAGGAACTGCAGAAGAAATGGTTTGGATTCACCATGGAGGTTCCAACAGATACGGTACCTACTCCGGAACTATAACCTGACTGTTATTGGAACCTATAACGATGACTGCCACCGCATTGTATGAACGTCTGCTTGCCTATCTGCCGGTATTGATTAATGGTGCGACCATGACGTTGATCGTAATGGCCGTGGCAATCGTCTCCGGATTTGTGCTGGGTGCGTGTTTACTCGCGTTGACCGTGCGTGATGGCTGGCTTTCGAGAATACTGCGGCTGTACATAAGCTTTTTTCGGGGTACGCCGTTGCTGGTGCAGCTTCTGATGTTGTTCTATCTGCCCAATGCATTCGGTCTGGATATGCCGCCATTGTTGGTGGCGATCCTGGCCATGAGTCTGAATTCAAGTGCATTTCAGTCGGAAATATTGCGTGCGGGACTGGCGTCGGTGCCAAAAGGACAGCTGGAAGCCGCTTCGATATTTGGACTGAGTGTGCAACAGACTTTCCGCTATATCCAGTTGCCACAAGTGGCACGCGCCGTCTGGCCTGCTGTGGTGTCAGAGGCAATCGATGTGATCAAAAATTCGGCAATTATTTCTGTAATAGCCGTACCGGATCTCGCACGCGCAGGACGCCAGATCGTAGCGGCTAACTATCGGGCGCTGGAAGTCTATCTGACGGTAGGCGCTTTCTATCTGTTCATTACTGGTGTAATTTTTATTCTTGGTTCCTGGCTGGGTAGCCGATTGGCGAAGAACAGGCGCGCCAGCAGAGCAATCATGACACATGGAGTCATCAGCAAATGACACTCGACATTAATTTGCTTATTCAACTGTTGCCCATATTCGGCTCCGCTGTCATCAGAACAGTAACACTTGTGATCGCAGGACTTGCGGGCGGTTTACTGCTTGGTTTTGTGCTTCTGATCCTGCGTGAGACGCGAAATCCCGTTTTGGGCACCGTGTACTGGACTTACGTCGCAATCCTGCGCGGCGTGCCATTCTTAATCCATTTATTCGTGATTTATTTTGGCTTGCCTGTCGTGGGTATTTCACTGGATCCGTTCATGGCGGCGGCCATCGCACTCTCTCTGTATGGAGCTGCATATTTTGCTGAGATATTCCGGGGCTGTTGGCAAGGTATTTCCAAAGGGCAGATTGAAGCCGCCAGATGCATGGGATTGTCGCGTCATCAGGTTTTTCTGAATATCGAATGCCCACAGGCATTGCGCGCTGCTGTTCCGTTGATCGTGAATCAAACAGTACTGCTGATGAAAGAATCCGCGCTGGCGTCGGTGATTACTTATCCAGAACTGACTATGACTGCAGGCAAAGTGGTTTCAGAACAGTTCGTATATTTGGAACCCTATTTGATGCTTGCCCTGAGTTATTGGTTGCTGGCCGTGATTATTCAACGTCTGGGCAGTCTCTTGCGCAAACGAATTGCCGATTAAGGAAACATTTACCATGAATTCCACTTCATCCGTTCCCATGTTATCGCTGCACGGCGTCGGTAAATCGTTTGGTGACCACTGCGTGCTGGCTGATGTCAATCTTGAGATTCACAAGGGAGAAGTTGTCACTTTGATTGGTCCATCAGGTTCAGGAAAGACCACGCTACTGCGCTGCATGAATTTTCTGGAAGCCTACGATCAGGGGGAAGTTCGCGTACGTGGCGCGCTGCTCGGTTACAGACGAAGTTCGGATGGCAGGTTACATCCCGAGAGCGACAGGATTATTTCCGAAGTGCGTGCACCATTGGCCATGGTCTTCCAGCAGTTTAATCTGTGGCCTCATATGACAGCGATTGCGAATGTCATGGCGCCGCTTACCCTGGCCAAAGGCATGCGTCCGGAACGCGCCAGAAAAATTGCAATTGAAGCATTAGAGCGGGTTGGCCTCGCTGCCAAGGCAGAATCCCTGCCAGCGAACCTCAGTGGTGGGCAACAACAGCGAGTTGGTATTGCTCGAGCGCTTGCGGTTGACCCCCTGGCAATGTTGCTGGACGAACCTACCTCAGCGCTGGATCCGGAGCTGGTGGATGAAGTGCTGGATGTCATCAAATCCCTTTCACGTGAAGGTATGACAATGGTGATGGTGACCCACGAAATGAGTTTTGCGGCGGAAGTGTCTGACCGCGTTGTGTTCATGGAGAGCGGGCGTATCGTGACAGTGGGAACACCGGAGGAAATCATTCATGCGCCCACACATCCCCGAATACGAAAGTTTCTCGAACCATGGATTCGCAGAAGTCTTGGCGCTGTGGCGACTCACAAAGGGGCAGGATCAGACTCGATCCCCATTCTGGTGAGGCCGTTGCATTCCTCGGCTTCCATATATAACACAGATGCCGTCGTAACACCCGGAGTCGGACAATGAGCGATAAAAGCGAAATTTCAATTCTGGACTCAGCCTGCCGCTCGGTTGCGGAGGCTGTGGATGCACAGCGTCTGCAACGCCGATTACGTGGGCTGGCTGAGTTCGGAGCCATTGATACGGGTGGTATTTCTCGGGAGGCGCTGACGAGACAGGAACTGGTCGGACGTCGGTGGCTGGTTCAGGATTTTGCTTCCCGTTCGGGATATGTTGTGGGAATCGACGAAGCGGCCAACGTCGTCATTCGGCGTCTTGGTCAATCTGTTGATGCTGAACCCGTAATGACGGGAAGTCATGCAGATACTCAGCCTGTGGGCGGCTGGCTTGACGGAGCGTTTGGCGTCGTCGCAGGGCTGGAAGTCTTCGAGGCTCTGGACGCACTGAATATCTCGACTCATCGCTCGCTCGATGTGGTCATGTGGACCAATGAGGAAGGATCACGATTCTCACCAGGTCTGATGGGTTCTGTCTCTTACACGTCACCCGAACGTCTGCAAGCGTTCCTGTCTGTCTCTGACAGAGAAGGTATTACTTTTCGTGAGGCGCGCGACGCTGCTGTCTCTGATTTTACGGAGTATGCCCACCAGCAGGGATGGACGCTCATGGGTCGAACGTTGGGCATGCCAGTTCATGCATATATTGAGTCTCATATTGAACAGGGGCCCGTGCTGGAAGATGAAAGATTGCAGGTAGGTTGTGTTACAGGCATACAAGGTGTTCGTTGGTTTCAGATTATGGTTTCAGGGCGCAGCGCGCACGCCGGAACTACCCCTCTTTTAAACCGTGATGACGCCCAGGTTAAGGCTATTGAACTGGCGCATACGCTGATCAATTACTCGAAAAATGTAGACGATGATAGATTGCGGCTCACCTTAGGACGCTGGCATTGCGAACCCGGCTCCATAAATACGATTGCCGACCGCGTCACCTTTACCGTTGACGTGCGCCACCCTGATGCTCAGGCGCTGGATCAGGTTCAAAGAATTATCGAGTCGGCGCTCCCTTCTGGAGCCCGTATGGATGTTCTTCAGAGTAAATCCACTGTTCAATTTGACAGTCACCTGGTGGAAATGATTAATCACATCTGTGAGTCATTGGCAATTGAACACCGCCCGATGCTTTCCGGTGCTTTCCACGATGCGATGCCCATGGCTGAGTTTTGCCCGACAGCAATGATCTTTGCGCCCAGTATAAAAGGAGTCAGCCACCATCCCTCCGAAGACACAAACCTCGAAGATCTGACTGCGAGCACTAAGGTACTTGCCTGGAGTCTGCTGCAACTGGCGCAATTGCATTTTGATTCCACGACACGATGACTGGATGAACCAAATATCAAGCGTTAAACCACTACTCAACAGCAATTGCAATATTGAATTTTTCAACCTGATAAAGGATGCTTACCATGACCGAAGTGCTTTCTCCCGAATCTGTCTCTGCCTTTGCCACTAACGGATCTATCGTTGCCGATAACGGTGAACCGGTTGGCTTAAATAACACGCATCGTGAGCCAATCTTCCCTGATGGCACTCCGGAACTGGATAAGGTCTATGAGGTTCCTGCCAGAAATGGCCGTGCTGTGCGTCTTGCAAAAGGTCAGATCATTCGCATTGTTAATACCCACGGCTCGCAAGTTTGCGACACATGGGCCTTTAAAGCGGATGACCTCAGCGAATTCATGTCCATGGAACACGCCCGTGCTGCGATCGATCGCATTATTCCCAAGGAGGGCGATCCCCTTTTCAGTAACCGACGTCGAGCCATCATGACACTCACGGCTGACACATCTCCCGGTGTACACGACACGTTAATGGCAGCCTGCGACGCTTATCGATATCGTAATCTGGGCGTTGAACATTATCACGATAATTGTGCTGATAATATGCGGCTGGCACTGAAGGCGATTGGACTGAGAGCCCGCGAAGTTCCTCAGCCTTTGAATTTGTGGATGAATATTCCTGTGGACAGTAATGGCGCCGTACAGTGGCTGCCACCTGCTTCCAAAGCAGGAGACTATGTGGAACTGCGCGCTGAAATGGATTGTGTCGTTGTGATGTCCGCATGTCCTCAGGACATAGTTCCCATCAACGACAACCGGCCCGTTGAAGTACACTTCTCTGTGCATGAAGCGAAATGAGAAACTTAAAATTGACCTAGCGTATGACAGATAGCATATGAACAAAAAAGCGGAACAGCAGGTAATAGAGCAGTCTTCAGCAGATGACACCACTATGCTTACGGCGTTGGGCCCACGGCTCAGACATGCACGGCTTGTGCATGGATTGACCCTCAAGGAATTGGCCCAACTGGCGCAGTGCTCTGAAAGTCTGCTGTCCCGGATTGAACGCGGTCATGCCATGCCTTCGTTGGCGAATCTTCATCGCCTCGCTTTGGCGCTGGACACCAATGTTGCAGAACTCACTGTGTCAGGTGCGTTCGCAGAATCGCCTGTGCTTCGAGAGGGAGAACGGCCGGTATTGTCGTTCTCCCATCAGGCGGGGCATAAATCCGGCCTTACGCTAGAACGGGTCATCGTTCCCATGCGCGGTCAGTTGTTACAGGCAGATATTTACCATTTGCAACCTAAGACCGAAGAACTTGAGCAGATCGCTCATGCGGGCGAAGAAATGGGCTACGTTATTGAGGGGGAGTTCGAACTGCGACTCAGGGAGGAAATTCACCATTTGCAGGCCGGGGACTCTTTTCACTTCTCCAGCGACGTCCCTCATGGGTATCGGAATCCGGGAAAGACGGTTACCAGGGTGCTATGGGTAAATACGCCAGCGACATTTTGAAATGCAAACTCGTCGGAATCACCGGCAAATATGAAATGCCAATTTTTGAATATCGAATTTTAGTCGGCAGTGTTACTTTTTCAAAAATAAGCGAATTTAGCTACTAAATGCTGTTACTTGTAAGATTTTTGAATCTCCTTAATATGAGTAAACTGCGCAAAATTTGAACATGTCGAAAAAAACGCATTTTATCGACATATCAGAAGAATATGTCGATGGCGTAAACATATTGTTTTGACGTGTCGAAAAAATCGAAAAAAATCGACACGTCAGGGGAATGTGTTTAAAATTGGGCAAAATTTCGACATATCCCTTGGGGCATCCACGTGTTCAATCCTACTCTCCCGTATAACGATCTACCACGCCTCCCACCCAAAGTGGAAATAGAGAGTAAGGCTATTCTTAAGGCATGTATTTCTGCCCAGGCTTCGCTCGCAGGCCTGAAAGCCATGGCAAAGCGTATTCCCAATCAGGAAATGTTGATCAATATTCTTCCCATGCTCGAGGCGCAGGCCAGTTCGGAAATTGAGAATATTGTAACCACCACTGATCGTCTCTTTCAGTATGCGAATGACGAATCCAGCGGAACGGCAGATCCCGCGACCAAAGAAGCGTTGCGTTACCGGACAGCGTTATATGGAGGGTTCAAATCGCTAGAGAAAAAGCCGCTGACAACGGCGACGGCGGTGGAAATTTGCCGAACAATCAAAGGGGTGGACATGGACATCCGTCGGGTGCCGGGGACCGCCTTAATGAACGACGCGACACAACAAATTGTGTATACGCCGCCCCAGGGAGAGAGCGTTATTCGCGAGCTGCTGGCGGATTGGGAGCGTTTCATACACACGCAAACCGATATCGATCCTCTGATTCGAATGGCTGTCATGCATTATCAATTTGAAGCGATTCACCCGTTTACCGATGGCAACGGCAGAACAGGCCGTGTGCTGAACCTGCTATACCTCGTGTCTGAGAATCTTCTTGAGGTGCCCATTTTGTACCTGAGCCGATACATCATTCAGAACAAGCAGGAATATTATCAGCGTCTCCTTAGAGTGACGACCCATCAGGAGTGGGAGTCATGGATTTTATATATGCTTCAGGCAACTCAGAGTACTGCAGAATGGACTTCGAACAAAATCACGGCGATATGTCACTTGATGGATCAAATACGTGATCAACTGCGACGCGAAACGCCGAAGATTTATAGCTATGAACTCGTCGATCTGATTTTTACGCAACCGTACTGCCGAATCGGCAATCTCGTGGATGAAGGGATCGCCAAGCGTCAGACCGCTTCAAAAATCCTTCAGTCATTGGTGGCACAGAATATCCTCAGAGAAGCACAGTTAGGACGAGAAAAAATATTTCTCAATGTGCGACTAATGAACTTGTTGGTTGAAGATGAACGAGGAGAAGGAAAAGTCGGCGCATAGATTATGACAATGTATTCGCTCGCAATTGAGTAAGTAGCGGGTGGATCATCGCCGCTGGTGTGACGGCAAGCGAAGACAAGCCGAGCCATGAAGTCATAAGTCGCAGCTCATCGATCAGATGTTCTATTGTGTTTTGCGGGGCATCAGGTTCTATATGGGCACGCTGCACCATCAAAACATCTGACTGGCGATCGGCCTTCAGGTCTACACGCGCCACGATTGCACCATTCAACAGAAACGGCAACACATAATAGCCATGCTCACGTTTGTGGGCAGGCGTATAGATCTCCAGTCGATAGCGAAAGTCGAAAAGTCGCTCTGTGCGCGGGCGATACCAGATGAGTGGATCAAAAGGCGAGAGCAGCGTAGCGCCTTCGATTCTGCGACCGGCGCGCGCATCTTTGTGTAAATATGCCTGCTGGCGCCAGCCTCTGACGCGTACCGGTATCAGAGTTCCTTCCTCTGCCAGTTGCTGTATTGCTTGTGGCGCGTCCGCCGCAGGAATGCGGTAATAATCTCGAAGATCATCAGCCGTCGCAATGCCCAGGGCTTTTGCGGAGCGGGCGATCAGCGCACGTTGCGCATCCTGTTCGCTCGGTGTTGGTGTTTGTAAAATTGCAGTTGGCATAACCCGTTCGGGTACGTCGTACACCCGTTCAAAACTGCCTCTACGATTTGTAGCTGCAATTTGTCCTGACCAGAAGAGCCATTCAATGGCATGCTTGACTTCGCTCCAATCCCACATCTCTTTGGCCGCTTTGGCTTTCTGATTGCTGTTGGAGATCGCTACGGGGGCGGCTGACAGATCAGAAGCAGCCAATGGACCTTCTTCACGAATGCGATTTAATATCGCCTCGGCCTCTGTTCGACGTTCCTTTGCGTAGGGCTGCAGTGGCCGCCAGATGCCTTCACCACGCAGTGCTCGTTCCATGCGCCAACGAAACAACGGATGGCAATCCAGGGGAAGCAGTGACGCTGCGTGTCCCCAATATTCAAAAAAGCGCTTAGACTTGGCAACAGCTTCTGTATCCAGCAGATTGCGCTCATAGGATCCAAGACGAGAGTAGAGCGGCAGGTAGTGCGCACGCACCAGAACATTCACGCTGTCGATCTGTAGGACGCCCATTTGAGCAATGGAGCGGCGCAGTTGCGCTCTGCCGATGTCACCGCTACGGTTGAGGACGTTAAAGCCCTGAGCGGTGAGCGCGAAACGGCGGGCTTCCGAAGCGGAGATTTCCTGTTTCAAGTGTCGATCCCGGTGCTGAGTGTATCCACTACCAATAGGGTGAAATGGACAAAGCTGATAGAGGACTACGTTGGATTACTTCAATGCCGAACGACTTTATTGACATCCTCCCCTCCCTAAAGGATGGGGATTCCTACTGCCTTAACCGGTGAGGGCAAGTGCTTCGGTGGGTTCCTGTTTCACAGAGGCCGCACAAGAACCAACCGCATTCTTATGTCTGACTACCTCTCCGCAGGCTGCTACGCGGTGTCC
>JAFAGQ010000099.1 GCA_023422555.1 Pseudomonadota bacterium | reverse complement strand
ACAGCGAAAAATCTCCCTCCTTTACCGTCAGTCCCACCAAGCAGTTTTACCACTGTTTCGGTTGTGGCGCGCATGGTACAGCTATCACATTCCTCATGGAGCACACCGGAGCCTCGTTTCCGGAAGCTGTGCGGTCTCTTGCTGCGAATGTGGGCATGGTCGTGCCCGAAGAGCAACGCAGCCCTTTGCAGCAGACGCGTGCGCGCGAAAAAAAAGCAGAAATCAATCGACATCAGGCGGTGCTTGAAAAAGCCCAGGCACGCTATCTTTCCCTGCTTCGCGAGAGCACGGAAGCGATTGACTATTTCAAGCAGCGCGGCATTACCGGCAAAACGGCCAAATTGTTCAGCCTGGGCTGGTCCGGACGTGACCGTACCGGACTGCGCCAGGTCTTTGATAACTACGATGATCCTCTTCTGACCGAAGCCGGTCTGGTCATCGAGTCCGACGACGGGCGCCGGTACGACCGTTTCCGCGAGCGGATCATGTTTCCCATCACCAATGCCAAAGGAAACCTGATCGGTTTTGGCGGACGTGTGATTGGAAAAGGCGAACCCAAATACCTGAATTCGCCCGAAACACCGATATTCAACAAAGGCCAGGAGCTTTATGGCCTGTGGGAAAACCGGCAGGGTATCCGTCAGGAAGGCTGTGTGCTGGTCGTTGAAGGGTATATGGACGTCGTAGGCCTGGCTCAGCAGGGCATACAATTTGCCGTTGCGACCCTGGGCACGGCAACGACACCCGATCATATTCAGAAATTGCTGCGAACCAGCGATCGCATCGTATTCAGTTTTGATGGCGATGGCGCGGGGCGCCGCGCAGCCTGGAAGGCGCTCAATGTGTGCCTGCCTTTTCTGCGTGATGATATTTCCCTGCGATTCCTGTTTCTGCCCAGCGAACACGACCCGGACTCCTACGTTCGTGCCGAGGGGCCGGATGCGTTTCGCAAGCAGGTATCCCAATCCCGTGTGCTCTCCACCTTTTTACTGGAAGAACTGGCTTCCCGCCACAACCTGAACGAAGCCGAGGGCAGGGCAGCCTGCCTGCATGAGGCCAGGCCGCTCATCTCCGCCATTCCGGCATCGGGAATCCGCACACAAATCGAAAATGATTTTGCCCGACTGGTATCGCTAACTTCTGCTGAGCTGCTTGCGGATCTGGCCCGATACGAAGAGGCCGTGCAAAAACGCCAGGAATGGCAAAAATCCCTGCCAGAGGCGAAGCCCAAAAATCCGGGTGCAGATCAGGAGCCGTCGCCTTTTGGGCAATTGCCATCGGCAGCATCGTCGACATCGCAACCGGCGATGGCAGGCCGTTCCGGTCGTGGTGCCAGTCGTCGCGGATCGCGCCAGGTCACGCCACTGGCACGCAGACTGATCAAGTTGCTGGCCTCAAACCTGCAAATGGTCCATAAAATCACGGATCAGCAACTTGAAGTTTTGGGGTTCAGCCCCCAGTTTTCCTATGTAAGGGAATTTATTGCTCTTGCGCAGACCACTCAGGCAACACACCTCGCAGCGCTTATTCAACGCGCCGAACCTGGCTCCGAAATAGCCAATATGCTGACTGGTCTGACCATAGACTCTTTTTACGAAGACGCCTTACCCGACCCTGAAGCCGAGTGGCATGATGCACTGCGCAAAATTGAATTTGCACGCCTTAATCAGGAGAAAGAAGCACTCGTGGCGGACGGACTGAAAACCGAGGCGGATCGTGAACGATACAAGGCCATCAATGCCCGTATCAGATTGTTAAAATAAGGGTTTTATTATTTACTCGTGTATAATGTAAAGTTTGCTCGTCTCTGAATTGTAACGCCTCCTTTTACCTGCTTAAATAAAAAATAACAGGCAGAAAAAGCAGCGCGTGGTTTTGTTGTTTTTGTTTTGTTTGTGTTGATCTGAGATTGCCGGAACTAACTATGACCAAATCCAGTAGTAAACCAACTTCTCCCAAGACAGCAGTTAAGAAAGCGACCGCAAAGTCTTCTTCGAAAACCACAGCGCCAGCCCAATCTGACCTGAAAAACGGCAAGAAGGCGCCGGCACAGAGCAAGGCAAGTTCTTCAGTGAAAAAAACGGTGGCATCTGGCAAAGTCAAAGTCAGCAAGGCCGCCAAACCGGAAATGAATGTGAAAGATACTGCTGCAAAAGTAACCAAGTCAGCGTCTTCGGCTAAACCCGGGACAAAAGCACCAGCCAGCAAAACCGCGGCACAGACACAGGCTGAAGCCAAATCTGCCAGCTCCGCGAAGGCAACCAAAGTTGCCGCCGGCGGCGCTTCCCAGAATACCACGGCCCAAAAAACGCCTGCTGCCAAATCGGCAGCAAAAACGGCAAAATCGGCTGTATCCAGGTCCGCCAAGGCGAAGCCCGTTGAGCAACAGGACGCCGAGGATCCCGATTTTGATCCGGATTTCGCCGAGCAGGAAACCGAAAAAGGCGGCAAGCGCAAAGCCAAGGTTGGTACCGGTCGCAAGCCTGGTCGTCCGTCCAAAAACAAGAGCAATGACGAGGACGATGATTTTCTTGAGTCTGAAGACGACGAAGTTGAGGAAGTGCCCGACTTCAAACCGGCAAAGCGCGGTAAACGTGGAGCGAAAGATGCCAAAGAGGTATCAAGTCGCAGCCCCGTCACGCCCGAAGAGCAGGAGGCACGTCGCAACCGCCTGAAATTGCTGATCAAGCTGGGTAAAGAGCGTGGCTACCTGACCTATGGCGAAATCAACGACCATCTGCCCGATGATCTGGTTGATGCCGAAGCCATTGACGGTATCATCAGCACCTTCAGCGACATGGGTATATCGGTCTACGATCAGGCCCCCGATGCCGAAGCGCTGCTGCTCAGCGATAACGCACCTGTGGCATCTTCTGATGATGACGTGGAAGATGAGGCTGAAGCGGCACTTACAACCGTGGATTCCGACTTCGGTCGTACCACTGATCCTGTTCGCATGTACATGCGCGAAATGGGTACGGTTGAGCTGCTGACTCGTGAAGGCGAAATCGAAATTGCCAAGCGCATCGAAGAAGGCCTAAAGCACATGGTCATGGCCATTGCTGCGTGCCCAACAACCATTCAGGAAATCCTCAATCATATCCAGCGCGTACGTGATGGTCAGGCTCAGATCGATGAAGTGGTCGATGGCCTGGTCACCGAAGACGGTGAAGAATATGCCGGCTCTGGCGTGCAGGAAGAAGACGAGGGTGATGACGGTCCGGCCGGCGGCATGAGCAGCAAGCAGCTGGAAATGCTTCGTGAGCAGGCGCTGGAAAAATTCAATTCTGTCGAAAAATGGTTCGGCAAGATGCGTAGCGTCTACGAACAGGGTGGCTATCGCACGCCCGATTACATTCGTGCGCAGGAAGCCATTCTGGAAGAGCTGATGGGTGTGCGTTTTACTGCCAAGATGGTGGAACGCCTTGCCGATACGCTGCGTAACCAGGTAGAGGAAGTGCGCCAGCTTGAACGCGCCATTCTGCATACCTGCGTGGATCGCGTCGGCATGCCACGTGCCTATTTCATCAAAGTATTCCCCGGTCAGGAAACCAATCTGAACTGGGTTGAAGAAGAAGTCAGGAAAGGTGCGCCGTATGCAGAAACGCTGGAGCGCTCCATTCCTGATATTCATGAAATCCAGCAGAAACTGATCGATCTGGAAAATGCAGTGGTGCTGCCGCTTAAAGACCTGAAAGACGTCAACAAGCGCATGGTCACGGGTGAAGCCAAGGCCAAGAAAGCCAAGCGTGAAATGATCGAGGCCAACTTGCGTCTGGTGATTTCCATTGCCAAGAAATATACCAATCGCGGCCTGCAGTTCCTGGATCTGATCCAGGAAGGTAACATTGGTCTGATGAAGGCGGTGGACAAGTTTGAATACCGTCGTGGCTATAAGTTTTCCACATATGCAACGTGGTGGATTCGTCAGGCCATTACGCGTTCCATTGCAGACCAGGCCCGTACGATTCGTATCCCTGTTCACATGATCGAAACCATCAACAAGATGAATCGTATCAACCGTCAGATTCTGCAGGAAACCGGTACGGAACCGGATCCCGCAACGCTGGCGCAGAAAATGGATATGCCGGAAGAAAAAATCCGCAAAATCCTCAAAATCGCCAAAGAGCCCATTTCTATGGAAACGCCGATTGGGGATGATGATGATTCCCATCTGGGTGATTTCATTGAAGATAACGCCACTTTGGCGCCTTCAGACAATGCGCTTTACGGCTCTATGCGGGATGCCTTCAAAGAGGTGCTGGATTCTCTGACACCACGCGAAGCCAAAGTGCTGCGTATGCGTTTTGGTATTGGCATCAGTTCGGATCAGACTCTGGAAGAGGTTGGTAAACAGTTTGACGTAACGCGTGAGCGTATTCGTCAGATAGAAGCCAAGGCACTGCGCAAGTTGCGCCATCCAAGCAGAGCTGATAAACTTAAAAGCTTTCTTGAAAACCAGTAACTGATATCAGGGTCCGAAAGA
>JAFAGQ010000170.1 GCA_023422555.1 Pseudomonadota bacterium | reverse complement strand
GTCAGGACAGCAGGGCATGGTAAAGCGCGTTTTCTTCCAGACCTTCGGCCTGGAACTCGTCGCTGATGCGGCCTTTTTTCATGAGCAGGATGCGGTCGCAATTGGCCAGCAGCTCGGGAAGGTCGTCGCTGATAATAATGATGCTGATACCCTGTTCGGTCAGGGACTGGATGATCTGGTAAATCGTATCTTTGGAGCCTACATCCACGCCCACGGTGGGGCCGTGCAGGATCAGCAGCAGCGGATTGATAGCCAGCCAGCGGCCAATCAGCACACGCTGCTGGTTTCCGCCCGACAGGCTTTGTACAGGATTCTGTACGTTGGGGGTGGCAATCTTCAGGCGGCTGGTCATCTGCTGCGAAAAGCTGATCGCCTTCTCCTTGCGAATCTGACCAAGGGCATCGCACATCTCGGGCAGCACTGCTGTAATGGTGTTGTCGCTGATGGAACGGGTCAGGAACAGGCCTTCGACCAGGCGGTCTTCGGGCACGTAGGCAATGCGATGTTCGGTGGCCTGGGACGGGTTGTCCACGGTAATGGTCTTGCCATCGAGCATCAGCGTGCCTCGACGGGAAGGAGCAACACCGGCCAGGGCGCGCGCCAGTTCGTTACGGCCTGAATCCAGCAGACCCGTAATGCCGATGATTTCGCCCTTATGCAGGTCGAATGACACATCGTCAAAGTCCTGATCGCGCCCCAGATTGCGCACGCTCAGCATCACCTGTTCCTGCGGTGAGGTCTGGCGATAGCGCTGGTCGCTCAGCACACGGCCGGTCATCAGTTCACTGATCTGGTGCTTCGTATACTGCTGAATCTCTCCCTGGGCAATGACCTGACCGTCGCGCATCACAATCACGTTGCCGCCAATGGCGTAGCATTCATCCAGCTTGTGACTCACAAACAGCACGGCGACACCACGCGCGCACAGGTTCTTGACGATACCAATGAGATTGTCCACTTCCTTCTGCGTCAGCGAGGTCGTGGGTTCATCCATGATGATGAAGCGCGCATCACTGGCAACCGCGCGGGCAATGGCCACCAGCTGGCGTGTGGCCAGCGGCAGGTCTTCAATCCGGGTCTGCAGAAAATGGCGGTCATCGGGAAGCTGCAGCTGGCGCAGGGCGCCGGCTGCGCGTTCCTGCAGCACCTGGCGATTGATGGTACGCGCCAGTCGGCCCTGGTGTTCGGCCAGTTCAACGGTGAGCGAGATGTTATCCATCACGCTCATATTGGGAATCAGCGACAGATCCTGGTAAACGGTTTCGATGCCCGCGCCCAGCGCACCCAGCGCGGTCAGTTCCGCCAGGGGTTCACCGTCCAGGACGAGGTCACCCTCATCCGGCGGCTGCGCACCGGAGATGATTTTGATCAGCGTACTTTTGCCGCAACCGTTTTCGCCGAGCAGGTGATAGATCTGTCCCGGATGAATATCCAGACTGACTCCACGCAGCGCATGCACGCCCGTGAATCGCTTGTGGACACCACGAATGGACAGGAACGGTGCCTGTTCTGTGGACGGACTGGCGGATGCATTGTCCCGGACGGTGCTTGTGATCGTTGTCATAATTCTGCAGGCAGCATTCCTGCGACAGGCCGGCCATGGCGGCACGGCCCGCAGCAGTTCGTCAGCCTGATTTAGAAGTTGTATTGCTTGTAGTTGGCCTTGTCGACACGAACCCAGCCGGCACCACGAATGATCATGCCTTTGCCGGGACCTTTTTCTACCGTCACTTTCTCGTAACCGGGAACGTTCAGGTTGGTGCCGTTTTCAATGGTTTTACCTTCCAGCAGCATTTTGGCCACATTATTCATGGCAATGCCCGCATCCTTGGGATCCCAGAATGCAATGCCGGTGATCGCGTCTTTTTCCATGTAAGGACCGGCCTCACCTGGCAGACCTGTACCGAAGACGCAGATCTTGCCTGCTTTACCGGCTTCTTCGACGGCACGGCCGATACCGATGACGTCAAGTGAAGACGAACCCTGGAAACCGGTCAGGTTAGGATATTTGCGCAGCAGCTGCTGAGCCACCTGATAGGCTTTTTCGCCATCGTTATTGGTTTCCTGCATGGTTGTTACCAGCTTCATGTCAGGGTACTTGGCTTTGGCGTTGTCGATCCCGCCCTGAGCCCACTGCACCTGAGAGCGGCTGCCCAGTGAACCCACCAGCACGGCCCACTCGCCTTTCTGGGCCATACATTTGGCCAGGCGCTCGTTCAGATCGGCGCCGTATTCGTCATTCCTGAAGGCTTCCAGATCGTAGTCGGTATTTTTCAGATTGTCGGCTTCGTGTGTGACAACCTTGATACCACGGCTTTTGGCGCGGGCCAGAATAGGCTCCAGCGTTGGCGGGTCAAAAGGTACCACGGCCAGGGCGCTGACGTTCTTGGCAACCAGATCCTGAATGATTTTCAGCTGTTGCGCCGCATCGGCACGTCCGGGACCGGTTTGCGAAGCCTGAATATCAGGATTGTCCTTGGCAAACTGTTTTACCCCTTCTTCCATGCGTGTGAACCAGTTGATACCGGTCACTTTGACCACGGTCACGATGGATTTCTTGTCCGCGGCGTGTGCGCCGGCAGCGAATCCGATGCCGATTGCAGAAGCCAGCAGGCACATTGGCAGTGTCTTGAGTTTCATGCGTGTCTCCAAAATCCCATCAACGGACAGTGATCGGAACCGGATGGGGCGGTGCAGATCAATCATATACCTGTTTGATGCCTCAGGCTTTGGCCGCCTGACGCCGTTTGACTCTGAGCTTGAGTTCCTGCCGCGAATAGGCCAGGAAAAACAGCAGCAACAGGCCCCAGATGCAATTGCCGGCGAATTCGGATACGCCGATCAGATTGAACATGCTGGCCAGCAGCTGCAGCGCCGTGGCGGCAAAAAAGACGCAGATGACGCGACCATAGCCACCGGCAGGATTGACCCCGCCCATCACGGCAATCAGGATGGCAATCAGCAGATAGGAGTCACCGTACTTGGCACTGGCACTGGCCGCCTGGCTGGCAGAAATCAGGCCCGAGCAGGCAGCCAGCACTCCGCACATGGTATAGGTGCAGATCAGCATGGTCTGGCGCGGGATCCCTGCGTAATAGGCCGCCTTGGGATTGGTGCCCAGCATATACAGGCGCAGGCCGAAAGGTCTGCGTTTCAGCAGCCAGCCCAGGAACAGCACCACCGCCACAAAAATGTAGAAGGCAATGGGGATGCCCAGAAAATTGTCATTGCCGATGGCCGACAGGGGTTCGATATAGGGAAGGTTCACGGAAGAACCGTTGGACAGCACGGTGGCAATGCCGGTAAAGATCAGTTGCGTACCCAGCGTTGTCAGAATGGGAGTCAGGTTGAAGCGCGCAATAATAATGCCATTGAGCAGGCCGCCCAGCAGTCCGACACACAGCATGAGTGCCACGAAGGCAAAGGTGAACAGCCACGGTGCGGCTTCAGCATCGATCCATTGCGGCAGCAGCAGGGCGCCGATCACACCGGCCAGGTTGGCCAGCGCAATGCCTGACAGGTCAATCCCGCCGTTGCCCGAAATCATGGACATCATCATGGCCATGGCCAGCAGACCCATTTGGGGCAATTGCATGGCCATGGATTGCAGATTGAAGACGCTGACAAAGTCACCGCCCGAAGACAGGAAGTATCCCGCAATCACAATGACGATATTGATGGCCAGCAGAAAAGTGAGTTGCCTGTCGGTAAAGGGGTTGCTCATGACTGGGTTCCGGTAAGAAGCAGCGCCTCGATCTGGGCGCGTTCGGGCATGGAGGCCGCGGTTCCGCTGCGGGTCACGGAAATGCCGGCCAGGGCAGAGGCAAAACGCAGGGCGGCTTCCGGTTCCTGACCTTCGGCCAGGGCCGTGGCCAGGCCTGCGGTAAAGCCGTCACCAGCACCGGCGGTGTCGATGCATTTGCCGGCGCAATAAGGCGGAATATGTACGCTTTTTTCGGCTGTGTGCAGAAGCGAGCCGTTCTCGCCCAGGGTAATCACAACATTTTTGACGCCTTTGGCCAGCAGTTCAGATGCCGCCGCGCGCGCTTCGTCAACGCTGGTCACGGGCAGGCCTGTCAGCATGCTGGCTTCGGTTTCGTTGGGGGTGATCCAGTCACTCAATGGAAAAATCTCGTCGGGCAAAGGCGTGGCAGGCGCCGGAGCCGGATTGAAAATGGTTGTCACGCCGTGTTTTCGGGCAAGGCGCAGGCCATGCAGCGCCACATCCAGCGGCTGCTCCAGTTGCGTGACGAAGATCTGTGAGGCGGCGATGTCCTCTTCGATGGCGTCCAGATCGGCAGGCACCATATGTGCTGCCGCACCGGCATAAACGATAATGGCGTTGCGGCCGGTCTCGTCTTCAACAAAGATATGGGCGGCGCCGGTAGTCAGATCATCGTGCAGCGTAGCACGGGAAACAACACCGGCTTCCTGCCAGGTCTGATGGGCGTTTGCCGCGAAGGCATCGTTGCCCAGTCGTGTGCAAAAATACACCTCTGCGCCAGCTCTGGCCGCCGCAACGGCCTGATTGGATCCTTTACCGCCAGGACCCATGGCAAAGTGACTGCCCAGCAGGGTTTCACCAATGACCGGCATGCGCGGTGCCTTGAATAACAGATCGGCAACATAAATGCCGACAATAACAATACGTGGACGGGGTTGGCTCATTATCGGCACAATAGGGAAGCGTCAGGAAGACTGGCGGTTGGTCTGGGTAGGATTGAGCACGCCTTTTTTCAGGATGAAACACCCGTAGCTGCGGGTATCGGCGGTGACAACAACGCAA
>JAFAGQ010000045.1 GCA_023422555.1 Pseudomonadota bacterium | reverse complement strand
CTATGATGAAAAAGTTTTTATGTGGAACTCCATAGAAGAATATATAAAACTTTTTAAAGAAGAAAGACCTTCTATCGTTCATGGACGTTCGACTTATTTAATCTCTTTGCCAGCTTACGTTGCGGCTCTATCATTAGGAATTCCCTTTGTTTATGAGGTTTCAGGCCTTTGGGAACTTGTCTTTGAGTCTAGATCAGATGCGCCAGAAAAAATTCAAAGAGTGAGAGCTTTGGAAACGCTTGTTATGAAAGGGGCGGATCAAGTTTTGACATTAACTAGTGACATGAAGGAAGAAATTGTCTCACGAGGAGTTAGTGAGAATAAAGTAACTTTGATACCGAACTCGGTTGATATTAATAAGTTTTTTAAAGTTGAAAAAAATCCTGTACTACAGCGAGAAGTGGGTATATTAGAGGAAGATTTTATATTTGGCTATATAGGATCCTTCGTAGAATATGAAGGATTGGATGACTTAGTCCATGCTTTTGATAAAGTTGCTTCGGAAATCCCCAATGCCAAATTGTTACTAATAGGTTCAGGTAACGTAAAAGATAAAATTGTGCAGATTGCGCAAGAGGCACTTTATACCGCCAGAATTATAATTCTAGATCGAATTCCGCACGAAGAAGTTGTGAACTATTATAGTCTTTTGGACGTTGTTGTTTTTGCGAGGAAGGGATGGGATGTTTGTGAGAAGGTATCACCAATGAAGCCTTTTGAGGCGATGGCTTGTGAAAAGGTCGTTTTGTCTTCTAGTGTTAAGGCTTTAAGAGATATTGTAAGTGACAATGTGACTGGATTTGTTTTTGAAAAAGATTCGATAGAGGACTTATCATTGCATCTTAAAAAACTATACTTTAAAAAAGATAATTTAGAGCAAATGGGTAAAGTCGCTCGAGAGTGGGTTGTCGAAAATAGAAGTTGGGATATTGCTGGCAAGAGGGTAGCGGATATATACGATAAAGTTTATTTTGAGCGTGTAAATAAAACTGTGTAAACCGTCTATCATTAACCCCTGACAGGGAAAGGATAGATGAAATGGATAAAAAGCAGCTCGAAGCGTTTGCCCGCGATGCGGCCAAGGGCCTGAAGACGGATAAGGATCTGGCTGAATTTAGCCAGATGCTGACTAAGATTACCGTGGAAGTGGCGCTCAACGCGGAGCTTGACGATCATCCGGGCTATGAGCGACATCAGGCATCAGATGATCCCAACAGCCGTAACGGCTGCACCTCCCAGACAGTCAAGAACGAAGATGGCCAGTTCGAGTTGGACACGTCTCGCGATCGGCACGGTAGCTTTGAGCCTCAGTTGGGTAAAAAGACGCGGCGGTGTTTTCCCTCAATGGTTGACAAGATTCTGAGCCTGTTTGCCAAAGGAATGACTAATCGAGAGATCGTGCCAACGTTCAAGGAGATGTACGATGCTGATATTTCTGCTACCTCGATCTCCAAGGTGACTAAAGCGGTGATCGGCAGAGTCGATGAATGGCAGTCTCGCCCGCTGGAGGCGGTCTATCTGATCGTCTATCTTGACTGCATTGTGGTCAAGGTGCGGCAGGATAAGCAAAATATCAACAAGGTCATCCACCTGGCTCTGGTCATCAATCTGCAAGGGCACAAGGAGCTGTTGGGCATGTGGCTGCCAGAGAACGAGGGAGCCAAGCTCTGGTTGGGCGTACTCGCACAACTTCAAAATCACGGTGTCAGGGACATTTTGATTGCCTGTGTAGATAGGCTTAAGCGCTTCCCCGACGCCATCAGCGCGGTATATCCGCAAGCGCAGATCCAGTTGTGCATTGTCCATATGGTGCGCAAATCAATGAAATACGTGCCATACAAGGATTACAAACTGGTCTCCACCAATCTGACGCGCTTTTATCAGTCTGCGACAGAGCAGGATGCTTTGCTAGAACTGGAACAGTTCGAGAGTCGAAGGGACGGCGAATATCTGCATATCAGCCGCACTCCGCACACTTATTGGCCCAATCTAAATACTCTGTTTCGCTATCCCGAGGATGTCCGTCGCGACATCTACACGACCAACGTCATCGAGTCTCTGAACAGCGAAATCCGCAAGGCGATCTACAAGCGAAAATTATTCCCGACTGACGACTTAGCCAGAACGGTGCTTTACTTGGTCATCATGGACGCCTCCAAAAAATGGACCATGCCGATCCGCGATCGGAAGCCTTCACTGAATCGGTTTATTATTAAATTTGAGAACCGAATTACCGGTTGTAAATAACTCCGACGATTACACGGAGTTATTTACACACTCTTTACTTCCAAGGGATATCAAATGACTGATTTTTCATCCATACTATATAGTCGAGGGTATATTTTTTCAAATAAAGAATGTTCGGTTCCTAAGCATTTTGTTTCATTAACAATACCAACATATTACTTTTATCACGATAAAAATAATGATGCGTTCTTTTATGAAAATGGAGCTAATAACTGGATACTTATCTGTGGCCTCATTTTAGATGCCTCCGAAGGAGATGGAGATATTAAAAGTATTGGTAAGAAATTATTAGAAAAAAGGGAAATATCTGAATTAGAATTTTTAGACTATTTGGATTGTCTGGGTGGTAGATACATTATTCTCATAAAATATGACAATGATTTGCGGGTTTATAACGACGCTTGCGGAAATAAAAATGTAAATTATTTGTTTATTGGTAGTGATGTTTTCTTATCGTCTCATTTAAAATTATTGAACGAAAATTCAAGTCTCGTATTATCTAGTGTCGAAAAAGAACGAGTATCTATTAATAAAACGTTTCGCTATGGGTATCCTGGGATGGGGACACCATATGACAATGTAAAAAAATTGACCCCTAACACATCATTAAATCTTAAGACAAAAGATATAGAAAGGTATTTTCCACGTGAAGATTTAAAAGAAAAAAAATTGGAAGAGGCTTATCAGGATATAAAGAAATTATTTAATAATCAATTTAAAGCCCTGATAAAGTTAGGGTTTAAACCATTGATTTCCTTAACTGCTGGATTGGATAGTAGGTTTACAATTTCAATTTTAGAAGATTTGAGTAAAGCCGAATTTTTTACCTATAGCTCTCTTGAAGCTCATGAAGTTGATACATCAATTGCGAAAACGATAGCCAATAAATTAGCACTCAAGCATTCAATACTAGATACTAATGCGTTTGTTTTTGATGAAAACTATATTGATTATAATGCGGTGGTTTCTGAAAACACCTTTTCGGAGCATGGGAGAGAGATTTCATATATGTATTTTAATTCTTTTAAAGAAAAAAAATATGTTCATATAAGATCCAATCTATCTGAAATAGGTCGTTTTTTTTATGGAAAATCGAATGATTATCAATTAAATGAGCTGAGCTTGTTATTTTTATGGGGCTCTATTAACAAAGAATTTATTTCTTCGGCGACGATAAGAAATGCCTTTAGAGAGTTTTTCATAAAAAATAAGTATTATGACATTTATAATTATAATGCATTCGACTTGTTCTATTGGGAGCATAGAATGGGACAGTGGAATTCTGAGGTATTGATAGAAGGAGATCCGGCATTTAATACCGTTCAATTATTTAATTCCAGGGCTGTTTTAAAAAATTTATTAGCACTCTCTGTTAACGACAGAAAGAATAATGTGATTTATCAGTATGCAGTCTTAGAGAAAGGAAGAAAAGAATTAGCTAATGTTCCAATAAATCCAGAAAGTGTCCCAATAAATCCAGAAAATAAGTAAACGAAAGCGTCCAGCGCACTCATATTTTCGAATTACTAATAAAGTATGAGCAAAATTTTACTTGGATGTGGAATGGATAAGTATGGACCTTCTAGAGGAAACGTAAGAAGGACGGCGACAGCACCGCCAGTTTAGCCTGCAAGTTAAATCGGAGCCTGCTTATAATAATTTCGATTTGTGAGTATTGCAAGGCTAAAAGTGTTTAGTAAATCCTAGTCGAATAAGAATCATGGGTTCTGGCTAGAATAAATCACAGTGTTATAACGATTCACATTGTAGAAATTCAAATCTCTTTCAAGTACTATGCTTCGGCCTAAAAAATCCGTTAATTTTATATTCACTTTATACTTCCTCGCGAAATTTTTCATGTCGAGACTACCGAGGCTTTTTATGCTAATAAATTCCCGGCACCGTAATGTGTAAGAAAGCGTTTCCCCTTCGTAAACGGTAGTTAACGACTCTTTATCTATAATTTCAAATGAGGCGTCAAATCCAAAATAATGGTCTGACAGATTGGTTTCGAGTTCCATCAAATTGCCGACCAAATTGATATGTAAATTTATTTTTGAATTATCAATTGAGCTATTCGCAATAAATAATTGCCTATCGGTTACGTTTGTCTTATTTACTAAATCGTCAATATTTTCTGTCTTCGTGCCATTCGCCAAACTCTGAATAATCCCTGTGACCAAATTTCTAGGCGGCGCTGTATGTGCATTTCCCTGAGCACCCCAATCTCCGAAACATACTAAAGTATTGTCGATTTTTACGCGGTTGTTCATAACTGATGACTCCGAAATCTCACCAAAATACTTTTTCAGATCTCGAATATGTCTGTAATCATAACCGTCCATCATTATGACTCTTTTAGCGCCACGATCGTGAGCTAGTTGATACTGGATATGTCGTGCCGCAACTTCTCTCAAGTTATCCTTGTCCAGAACGTCTGCCGAAGAAGGAAAAGCAGTCCGAATATATTTCAGTGAAACTAGTTCGGAATACGCAATTAAATCGGTCTGCGGATTCCAGACAAATACAGTCGAGCTATTCTTGAGTTTCATTCTGCCCTGAACATTCAGAGCCGCAAATCCACCCCCAGAGCCTCCTGCCAATAACAGTTTTTTGCCTGATTTTTCAATTATTTGATCGCAAATGGCGGCTATAACATTGGGCAGATCAGGGTAATACTCGTTACCGGCATACCATGATAATCTAAGATTTGACCCCATCGAAAGCGAAGGGTCCGAAAAGGCAATCAGCGGAAGACCAACCTTTTCGGCAACCCCCAAAAATGAGAAAACAGGCGGAACGGTGTTCGCCCTGGCCACCGCACCGGAAAAGCCGATCATGATGAATTCACTCTGGCTCAAATGCTTGTTGCCTTGTGTTAAGGCGTCAAGAGGAAATTCGCTGAGTTTTAGAGAATGTATGCCATCAGTATGAAAATTCGATAAATAGGTATCTATACTGTCGTGACAAAATAAATCTTGCTTCCAGTTTGAATAATCGACTTCCCACATAATGTAAACCCCCCCATCTCCCAAAAATAATCAGGGCATATTATCACGTTCAACTTTTGACTTTAATTGTTTTACAGTTTCACACGATATTCATACTCGGAGTAGAATTTTCAATAGTGCGGAGCTGGCATAATCCGGACCGATGTTATCGCGAATGGCTTCTTCTCAAGCCAATCAATAACTCTTTTCATGCGAACGGATCATTTGTAATGCAGGCAGGAAGAAGCCTTTCTTGATGCACGGACCTTCGCGATTGTAGCCGTCGATCACGTTGAACGGCCTGATGTTTCTCGCCCGTCATTCAACTCCTCGTGCACAAAATCGAAGGCCAAGTTTCATAGGAAGCATAGGGGACCACCAAGGGTTCAAATTGTTAACACATCGTACGTTTACGTGGTTTGATATCCATATTCAGCTGCAGCTATCGATCAATATAATAAATACGCTTGTGGCACCATGTGAGGTTCTTATCGTTAGGTAGCTATAAATAGTACTAACTTTGTCTACCATACGTTTAGGTACTCATCTATTCATCATTTTTACTTCAATTTCTGCACCTGTATCGTTCGGGCATATTTGTAAACATCTAATGCGTCGTGTCATTGACCTCCGCAAGTGTTTACTATTTGATTCTGGGCTTGCTGACCAGAAGGTGAAAGATTTCGGATATCGATTCCATTTGAAACAATAGGTAATAATATCAAATATGCGATAATTAGATACCTTCAAAGACACAAATAGTCGTGATTAGCTTTCTGAACTCTCTCAAATCCCCGTGGGGCGGGGCCAAGGTTCGCCCCGAGGGGGATTTCTCGCAACTTAAAATCGCGCTTGTATCGGACGAGCTTACCCGTGCCTGTTTGAGCCAAAGTGCTTGGGTAAAAAATCTTACGCCCCTCAACTACATGCATATTCTTCGGTTCTGGAAGCCGGATATTGTATTTGTTGAGTCAGCGTGGAAGGGTATCGATGAGGCCTGGAAATTCAAAATCGCCAGCTATCCCGATCGCCCCGAACGTACGAACAGGTCGCTGAAAAAACTCGTCTCCTATGCCCGGGAACTGAATATTCCCGCCATTTTCTGGAACAAAGAAGATGGCGTTCATTTTGAGAGATTTATCGATTCGGCGGGACTGTTTGACACAATTTTTACGGTGGACGAAACCTGTATTCCCAAATATCGTGAGCGTCTAGGCTCTCATGTGACAGTCGACACGCTGATGTTCCCCGTGCAACCCCTATTTCATCGCTTTACCGGGTTCAATTTCAAATATCATACTGCAAATTTCGTAGGTAGTTATAGCAAGCATCTGCATGATTTTCGCCGCTACTGGCAGGACATTGCCTTTCAATCCTGCTCCGACTCCGGTCTGGGCCTGATCGTATACGACCGGAACTCTGCGCGTAAAGGACTAAATTACCGTTATCCCGCATTGCCTTCGGTGCAAATCCGCCATGCGATTGCGCATGACAAAACGGGCATGGTGTATAAAGACAATCTCGTTACCTTGAATGTGAATACGATTGTAGACTCCCCAAGCATGTATTCCCGGCGACTCATAGAGGCATTGGCCTGTGGGGCGGTCATCGTCTCCAATCCCAGCCCGGCAATGGAGAAGTTGTTCAAGGATTTTTGCCATATCGTGACCTCGCGTGAAGAAATGATGGCATTGTTCGAGCGCTTGAAGCATGGTCCGTCAGAATCAGATCTGGAACGGGCGCGGGCCGGTGCAGAATTTGTTCTGTCGAATCACACCTGGCAGGACCGGATCAGGCAAATTGTGGAAACCTTGAGACTCGCCGCATGAGCAGAGACGGAAGGGCAGGTACGACAACTGAAAACTTCTTTGAGATTAGCCCCCTGGATATTGGGCTCTGGCGCAGTCCGCAAATTCGTGTATTTCTTTCAGGGCCACTGCGAGTACAGTTTTTCGGCTCCGGGAACGGAGCGATTCCAATAGGGTGGGGCCGCAAGAAAAGCGGCTTGCGGGCAGTGCGCCTGGCGAAAAAAAGCGGTAATGCGTTTTGCTTGCTGGAAGATGGTTTTTTGCGATCCGTCGGTTTGGGGAATCAGGATCCTCCTTTATCCGTGGTCTTTGACTCTAAGGGAATCTATTATGATTCCCGTGAACCCTCGACGCTCGAATCACATATTATGACGCCGTTGGCAGAAGACGAACAAGCGCGGGCTGAAGCGTTGATCGCACTCTGGCGGCATCATCGCGTATCTAAATACAATCATCTGCCCGAATTCGACGGAGAACTGCCGGAAGACTATGTGTTGCTGGCTGATCAGACTTTTGGTGATGCATCGATTCGCTATGGGCAGGCAACGGCTGAATCATTTGCAAAGATGCTGCAGGCCGCGTTGGATTCAAATCCTGGTTCCGTGATTCTGGTAAAGATACATCCGGATGTTCTTGCTGGTCGCAAGAAAGGGCATTTTGACGTTGCGAAATTGAAGGAAAATCCTCGTATTCAGGTACTGGCCGAGGATGTGCATCCTGTCAGACTGATTGAGCATGCCAGGGCAATATATGTCGTGACGTCACAAATTGGATTTGAAGGTCTGATCTGGGGCAAACCGGTATTCACATTTGGCATGCCTTTTTATGCGGGCTACAGTCAGACCACAGATGCAATAACTGCGCCAGATCGGCGAAAGCCGGTGTCAATTGATCAGTTGGTTTTTGCGTCGCTCGTGCGGTATCCGAGATACTTGGATCCGGAGACCAAAGAAATATCGACCCCCGAAAGGCTAATCGAATGGATGGGACTTCAGCGACGTATGCGCTCCCGATTCGCCGGCCCGGTGTATGCACCGAATTTCTCTCGCTGGAAAAAGCCAATTGTGGCTGATTTCTTTCAGGGTAGCGAGATCCGGTTTATTGATAAGGCCAGCGACTATCCCGGTGACGGCGTACTGGCCTTGTGGGGACGCGCAACAGACCCCCCCGCACCACCTGATCGTACCGTTTATCTGGAAGATGGATTCTTGCGTTCTGTCGGTCTCGGCGCCGATCTGGTCCGCCCGCTTTCCTGGGTAATGGATATGCGCGGGATCTATTACGATTCCAGGTCTCCGTCCGATCTTGAACATCTACTGCAAACGGCGACGTTTGATGATGAATTGTGCACCCTCGCGCATAAGCTTCGCGAAAGAATCGTTCGTGAGAATCTCACTAAATACAACGTCGGCCAGGGAAACTGGGTTCGACCGACAAAAAGCCAGCGCGTTATTCTGGTACCCGGACAGGTTGAGTCGGACGCTTCTATTCGTTTTGGTTCGCCGGTTCTACGGCGAAATATGGAATTGCTCAAGGCAGTTCGCGAAGCGAATCCAGACGCTTACGTGATTTATAAACCGCATCCAGACGTGGTGGCGGGCCTGCGTGATGCGGGGGACGGCGAGCAGAGTGCCTTGCAATGGTGTGATGAAGTTGTTGTGGATATATCCATCGGTGAACTCTTTGCATTAGTCGATGAGGTCCATGTACTTACGTCGCTGGCTGGTTTCGAGGCGCTATTGCGAGGCCGCAAGGTAGTTACTTACGGACAGCCATTCTATTCTGGCTGGGGGCTAACGGAGGATCATCATCCGGTAACGCGTCGCACACGCAAGCTTGAACTTGATGAGTTGGTCGCTGGAGTGCTTGTTCTATATCCCACTTATATCAGTCGTCGCACTGGACGTTACACAACGCCAGAGAACGCGCTGGACGAACTGTTGCTCTGGAAAGCGATGGGTGCAAGTGGAATGCCGGCGTGGCGCAAGGCGCTACGCCCAATATTAGGTACGATTGCGCGTTTGCGCGGCAAACGTTAGCGACCGAATCAGGAGGCTGACTTGGTCGCAGTTTACTGTAGTTCAGGATAATTTAGTCTCAGGTATTGCGTCACGCAGACCGATCTTCAATTTCCTGGGCGAATGTTTTTCCACATAACTTGCATCGATCTTCGTAGTTTGGATCGCACGAAATTTCGATCACTTCATCTGCATCTTCGAATGCATTCATTTCCGAAGCCGCACATTCATAACACACGAGAACGTTCGTGTGCTTGGCATCCAGTTCGCCGGCATCCTGGCCGCTGTAGATAGAAAACATTTTCATATCGTCTCCTCCTTCTCTTATGGTATCTGTAATATTTTTGTCAATTATAACGAGTTGGCTTAATTGTGCGATATTCGTAAGTTTGTAGAATATCAAGCAGAATATCTAGGAATAGAGGAATTTCCTCGGTATTAGTATTCTTTTATTGGTGACACATTCGTGCGATGATGATGAGTTTAAAAGAAGTCGGTTCTGTCAGGCGGCACGAAACGATCTAAAAATGGCTAACAAAAAAGCCTTGTGGGCTTCTCATTCCACAAGGCTTGTATCCATATTGTGACAGCAGAAGGGCGGCTCAGATTGGAGCTTATCCCTTAACGACTAGCCTGTTGAGGCACGATCGCCTGCACAATATTGGCAGCGACTTGCTGATCGCGCACGTTGAACAGGAAATCGCTACCCTGGCGCACACCGTTCAGTGATGCAAGCTGACCACCAACTGTTGTGGCAAATCCCTGGTTGGCGGGGACGCTGTTAATCAGCGCAACGCCTTGTGGATTCAGGCTCAGTTTTACATAATTGCGGCCCTGCGTGTCTTTGATGATATCGATCCCGCGAACATGGCTTCTGTTAACCACAGAACGGGGGCTGATATAGATGACCTGCTGGCTATTCAGACGGATTGGACGGTAACCGTTGATCGCTGCGTTGCTGGCCGCATAGACATCAACTGAGGCGCCTTGCGTCGATGCCGTTTGAACAGGAGGGGTAGTTGTGGTAGCGTTCGGTGCGGTTGCTCTATTTGTCGTATTGCAACCTGCCAACATAAATACAAGAGGAATGACTGTCAACGCAGATTTTTTTATTAATTTCATGATTATCCTTGCTTGAAGTTACAAATACAATACACAAACCAACAATTTAATACAAACGCTCTGGTTTGGCAAAATCACATTTGTAAAGTTAACCACAATTGACATTTTTGTCGCGCGTACTTCGCTAAATGCACAAGTTCACTTTCATTCTCAAAATCTTTAGTATACGACGACATTTCGACCACTCCGTTTCGCGGCATACAGCCTACGATCAGCACTAGAAATAAAATCTTGATAACTCGGATACGCTTCAGAACTTGTACTTGCTATGCCAATGCTAACCGAAAGAGACTTTGTGTCTCGGCCCTGAGGATCCTGCACCTCAAGTCGATTGATAGCGATTCTGATTTTCTCGGCCAGGCGTTTTGCGCCTTCCACCTCTGTATTAGGAAGCAGGCAGGAGAATTCCTCCCCCCCATACCGCGCAACAATATCTGATGCCCGTTCTATTTGGTTTGTTATCGTCTTCGCCACCAATCGCAAAGCATCATCGCCAACTAAATGACCGAAAGCGTCATTTATGTCTTTGAAATTATCGACATCAATAAAAAGCAACGAAAGAGAACGGTTGGTTTCTTTTCGGGCATTCCAGCATTGCATCAGCAAATCGTCGAAAATCCTTCGGTTCAGTACGCCAGTCAGGCCGTCAAATTGTGACAAGTGCTGCAGCGTTTTTCTTTGCTGGTCAGCTCGAAGATGGATCCTGACTCGGGCCTGTAATATGGAGGCACTCTGAGGTATTGTTATGTAATCAATTGCGCCTAAAGCGAAGCTTTTGGTTTCCTCGACTTCGTCCCCGGCTTTTGACATCACAACGATCGGAATTGCGCGTGTGTAGTGATTCGATTTCAGCTGGCTAATGATTTCAAAACCGTCCATATCGCGCATTCGGGTGCTAAGTAAAATCAGATCGGGACGAAGCTTATTCGCCAGTCTGAGTGCCTCTAATCCGTTTTGTGCAAGAATCACTTCGCACGTATCATTCAGTACCACGGATGCATTCGAAATATTATTCTCTACATCATCAACTATTAATACGGATTGGGTCCGCGCGTTGGCTGGGTGCATATAACTCTCAAACGGATATTCGTGGATGTCATTTGCCATGTCTCGTAACCGATTCTAATTGTAACTAAATATATGATTGGACACTGTCGGATATTATAGTGCTAAGGAGCAAGTTCTTAGAGCAAAAATTTGGCCATCATGTACATATAATCATACGGCAGTATTGAGATATACAATACGGAATTGAAGACTCAAAAAGCGCAATTAGTCGCCTTTTTAGTGATGCGAGATGGCTATTAGCAAACAATTGTTACTACTTATGTACACAAATTTTTTCTGATTGGTGTCTATATCTAACATATTTTTGATGGTTACAATCGGTAATATTGTGCCTGTATAGTCGGTCTAAATAGTGTTTGGATAAGGTCAATTGCGTGACAATATTCGCTGCCGACCTACACTCGTCTGCCAGTCTTATTAGACGCAGCACTTGCACAAGAGCTAGATAATTTAAGTATCGACGGCAGGTGCAACCATATATTTGCCAATATAATGATAAATGATACAAATTTGCACATCCCGCAAAAAATATTGGAAACTATATTTATGACTCAGTCAGCAAACAAAACTGGCGGCTAATGTATAAAGCACTGATTACAGCTTCTGCTCTTGCGCTACTAACTGTGACGTTGGTTATTTGGATTTTTCTGATGCTTCGAACAAAAAGTCGCACGCGTGACCTATTTGAAGAGGTAAGAAAGCGCAAAATGGCTCAGGAGCAACTTGCGGAGACCTTGAGAACTGATCTCCTTACGGGCCTGCCCAATGAGCGCAGCGTCCAGGATTTCATAAGTCAAATGAATTTCAACAGCGCAGACAAGGTCCTGTATTCAGCTTTATTATTTATCGATCTCGCCAATTTTCAGAGAATCACTGTTACATTTGGTCGAGATGTGAGTGACAGTATTATTGTTGAAATCGCAGGAGTGTTGTCCGATTTGCTGAAATTTGACGATTTCCTGGCTAGGGTTGGCGGCGACCAATTTGTCATCATTCCAGGTTATCGACATCATGAGCGCAGGCAAGTAACAGAATATGCGTATAACTATGCTCAGCAAATTCAATTGCCTTTTCAGTCTTTGCTGAAAGTAAAGGGACATGAGCAGCTGATTAGCATGAATATCGGTATCGCGATTTCGGATGAATCTTGTCTATCGGCGAATACTTGGATTAAACGGGCTGAACTAGCCATGCATGATTCAAAAAATGCAGAGAACGAGTCAATCCACTTTTACGACCCGATCTCTGAAAAAAGAGTTCAGTCGCGATCATCACTCGAGCTGGAAATTCGCAAGGGGCTAGAGCTTTCGCAGTTCATGGTGTTCTACCAATTGCAAGTAAATGAGAACGGGTGCGCGGTCGGAGTCGAAGCTCTTATACGTTGGGAGCATCCCGAACGAGGTATGGTGAATCCCGAGGAGTTTATAGTTGTTTCAGAAGAATCAGGTCAGATCATTGCCGTGGGATCTTGGATGATTGAGGCAGTCTGCCTACAGTTGGCTGATTGGGCAATTTCGTCGCATAGAAAGAATCTCACCATTTCGGTAAATGTAAGCGCCCGACAATTTCATCATCCTGATTTTGTTCGGACGGTATTGGATATACTTGATCGCACAGGCGCCAATGCGGACCGACTCCGGTTTGAAATTACAGAAAGCGTCTTTTTGAAGCGCTCTCGCGACACGATAACCAAGTTACGGCAACTCATCTCTAGAGGGATCAGTTTATCACTGGATGATTTTGGTACTGGGTACTCATCACTTTCCTATTTACTGGAACCAAAGCTTTTTTCCGAAATCAAGATACCTAAGGAATTTGTTACAGTAGTTCTGACGAATCCCAACGCCGATAAAATCATCGATTCGATTATTAATTTAGCTCTTTCCATGGGAATGACAGTTGTGGCAGAGGGACTGGAGACGAAAGAGCAGCTCGATTACTTATACACGAAAGGATGTCGGCGGTTCCAAGGATATTTGATTGGGCGGCCTATGCCTAAAGCACAACTGGAAGCTGCGTTGAATACCCGCTGATTGTGACATGGCGTGGGTACTGCAATTTACAACACTTTGAATTATTTGGTAATGATTATGTCGTTTGAAATAGTTCTGGATCATCCTTATCAGTATAATCCGTAACGAAAACCAATACTGATCGAGCGAACGTTTTCTCGCGGTTACTACTCACTGCGATTCTTAAGAAGCTTATTTAAAAGGACATACCTGCGTCCTGGACAGTAGCATCCGCATCTATCATCTTGATCAAATTAATTAGTTTTGAGATAAATTGTGAAACTTTTTTCGCAAGGCTCGTTGCGGCCATTTGTTCAGAGAGTACTTCTGAATGCATTAATCACGCTGCCTGTTAGTGTGAACGCATCTCCTGTCGGCGATGCGTTCAGACAGTTGTTGGATCAGACCTACGTCAATCGCACTGTACGACTATCAGATCTTGGCTTTTCGAAGGACATTCTATTGACGGATGACAAGCCACAGCTTGGAATCTACTTTCCGCTCACTGAAGGCATCGAACTGGTCGCGGCGTCTATCAATTTTCGAGCAAAATATGTCTTGAATAGCCGCTTGCGGGCGGGCGTCGTACTTTCTGTCGGAGGGGAATCCGAAGTTGTTGAACTGACCACAGATCCTGATGGCGAAATCCGCAAAAACCTTGTAGTTCCAAAAGATAAAAAAACAGGAAAATTCATCCAGTTGGACGTAGATTGGGAGTCGGTCGGTCCAGAGTCTGAGTGCGGGAATGGATTATCATCTGCAGTCGGCCAATGTACGAATCGTCATGGTGTCGGAAATCGATTGGCAGTCAGTTCCGATACCGTTTTACGATATCGATTTAACTCCCAAAGTATTACAAATGTGACCCAGGCGTGGCAAATATTGCCCAAGAAACCTGTGTTGCTTGTCGCAGGTAGAAATATTAGCCACAGCGGATTCGATACCGCTTGGAGAGTTGGCACGATTCTTGGGCGGTTGGGGCACCCTGTGAGAGTACTCGCTTTTCCGGGTATCGGCGATGTCGTGGATATGAAGGATGTAACGGTTCCGCCCGCGCTGGCCTCAATTCCCGCTTACGCTGCTCTTCTGAAGGGCGATCAAATCATCGTTTCGGATTTGGCTCAGACGGGTGCCCTACTTACTCTGGGCGCGCATGCTTTGACAGCAGACATTGCAGTTGTCGATTCCCGGTTACAAGAGCAAATTAACAGTAGTTTGGACGCTTTACAGGCCCAACTAAATTCAGACCCGGATGCGATTCGAGCTTTCAACGCATGGCGCAAGGAGCGCATGTCTCTTGCGGCGAAGTCTCTCGCCTCGTCAGGGCTTACGCTCAGCACGTTTACTAACCAGTCTGTGCTGACAGTCGCAGATATTAGCGGTAGTCAACCAGTGTCCACATTTGTTCAGGCTATAGAACCCCTTTTGACATCAGAACAGCAAAATCCCCTACGTGTTCCTGAAGAAAAGACAGCATCGAACAATACTGTGGATATAGTATCGGCGGGGTCTAGTTCACCCACTTTTTCGGTCTATGAAAAAGGAAGCTGGGTAGCAAACATTCCTTTATCTCTGTTCGCTTCCGACGGGAGATCAGCAGAGAGTTTAACGATAGATGTAAGTGCTGCAACTGATCCGTCAGGCGTTCGACCCGTAATGACGATATTCTGGAATGACGTTTTGTTAGATGCCAAGCAGCTGAGAGCGAACGGGCGTCCCGAGAGTCTTACTACGCGAGTTCCCCCGTACGCAATAGGCATAAACAATACCTTGCGGGTTTCAGTACAGCGCGCTGTACAACATTCGACTGCGAGCGCATCGAAGGATTTTTCCTACAGCAAGACTGGCTTTCCAATTACAGTCCTGCCCACCAGTCACATACTGAAAGGTGCTGCTAATCCTGACGGTACTTTTGCAGGAGTGCTTCCTCTGCTAGCCGGAACTCCTCAGTTGTTCGTTCCGCCAGTCTACTTTGTTAAGCCGGCGACCAGCGTGCAAACTCTCATTAATCTCGCCATCTCAACTGGTCTGTCGGTTCACGGCACTACGCTGGTTGAGGCTGCCGATAATCGCCGCGTTGTGCCAAATCGAGCCTTTGTCGCGATGGAGACACCGATAGATGGAGTCGCTCGGCTGGTAAGAGCAAATAAAGACGGGCAAATTCATGCCAACAGCCTCGAACTGTCATCAATCACCGTGGCGGATCAGTTGAGCACAGCCCAAGTAGTGCAAAGTCATGGTCAGGATGGCCTGGTTTGGTATCCCGTCAATTCAACTCAAGCTCAACTGGAGCAGCCCTTTGACATGAATTTCGGTACAGCCGTGCTACTGGATTCGTCTGGCCCCCGTATATGGTTTGATGGTGATGAATTCGTGACACGATCACGTACTCCGCAGAATAGTGCATTCTATGAGTGGCGACGGTACGTGTCGTGGGGCATTCCCTTGATTGTGATACTTATTTTTGCATTTTTAATCCTGGTTGCGTTTGCCGCAAGAGCGAGAAAAAGGCACGAAAACTTGAAATAATTTATTGGATAAAATTTGATGTCATCGCTCTATTGGCCTTATTTCTTAGCCGATTACTATCGCAGTTTGGAAATTATCACCGCAATTACAGGGTTTATCATCCTGCTTTCCAGTCTTGATGATTTGCTCATCGATACGTGGTATTGGATTCGTGAGATTCGCCGCTATTTTACAGTGAGGCGAAAATACGCCCCACTTACGGTGGCACAATTGCGCGCAGTCGACGAACAACAAATGGCTATCATGGTTCCGGCATGGCTGGAATATGACGTTATCGCGCTGATGTTAGAAAACATGGTTTCGACTCTTGAATACAAGAATTACACCATTTTCGTAGGAACATACCAAAACGATGCCAAGACGATCCAGGAAGTAGAACGCATGCGACGGCGCTATAGGCAGTTGGTGCGTGTCGAGGTGCCTCACGATGGCCCTACTTGCAAGGCGGATTGTCTTAACTGGCTGACCCAGGCTATTTTTGCAAGAGGCGACCAGTTTAATGTGCCATATGCAGGGATCGTGCTCCATGACAGTGAAGACGTATTACATCCGCTAGAACTAAAATACTTCAATTATCTTTTGCCACGTATCGACTTTATTCAGTTGCCTGTGACTTCTTTGGAAAGAGAATGGTTCGAGCTGGTTGCGGGCACATACATGGACGAGTTTGCAGAGTGGCACACCAAAGATCTGGTAGTAAGGGAAAGTTTGTCGGGAATGGTGCCGTCTGCCGGCGTCGGGACCTGCTTTTCAAGAAAGGCACTCATGGAGTTGTCTGCCGAAACGAATAATCAGCCTTTCAACACTGAAAGTCTTACCGAAGATTATGACATCGGAACCAGGCTCGCCAGACGCGGTATGCGTCAGATTTTCGGAAAGTTTCCGGTCGAATACATCGTTCGACGACGTTCGATATTTCGAGGCAGACAGGAGAGGGTATCCAAACTTTTGATACCTCTTGGTGTTCGGGAATATTTCCCTAATACATTTCGAACAGCATATCGGCAGAAAGCACGATGGACTTTAGGTATCGGACTGCAAGGATGGCAGCAGGTCGGTTGGGCAGGCACGGTTGCAACTAAGTATTTACTGTTTCGCGATCGTAAAGGGCTGTTCACTTCATTTATTGCTATCTTTGCGTACTTGCTATTGTTCAATTTCATCGTTTTTTTTCTCCTTGATTTGTGTGGCATCTGGACAGTGCATTTTCCATCTGCTTTTAGTGCCAACGGTTGGTTACAGTGGTTGATGTGGGCTAACCTATTTGCTTTTTTCTGCCGTGTAGTGCAGCGTGCCTACTTCGTTAATAGAATATATGGGTGGGAACATGCCCTGCTCTCAATTCCGAGAATGGTGATCGGGAATATGATCAATGCAATGGCAGCAGCAAGGGCATGGCGCATGTTTCTTGCAAGTAAATTTTTCGGAAAACGGTTGGTTTGGGACAAGACTATGCACGATTTTCCGAGTCGAGAACAATTGGTGCAGCAACGTCAGAGGTTAGGGGAGTTACTTTTAACCTGGCATGCCATTGATGAAGACAAATTGGACTTTGCACTTGAAGTTCAGCGCAATGAAAGCGCGCCAATTGGCGAAATCCTAATCCGCTTTGGCTGGCTTGACCAGGAAACCCTTCGGGAGGCACTGGCCGTACAGCACGTAACCAGTCTGCAGACGGCAAGCGGCGCTGGTGTCAAATCGGAAGGAAATCTGTAATGAGCGCCTGGCTGAACAAAACAATCCCTTTCTGCTTCGTGCTGACTGTACTATCCTATGCAGCCACGGCACAGCAAGTGTCAGACTCCCCCTTAGGAGCGGGCTCGGCTAGACTTGCCAATGAGGCATACACTGCCTTTGGTAAAGGTAATTTCGCTGAAGCAGAGCAAAAGGCGGCAATGGCTCTGAAATTAAGACCGGATTTCTCAAAGCTGTGGTTATTGCGAATTTACGCAATTCAGAAACAAGGCCGGCACGATGCAGCACTATCAGTTGCAGAGGAAGCAGTCGCTGCCAATCGAGACAAAACGCTGTTACTGAAAACACGCGACTCACTACGCTTAGAAAAAAGCCTGCGAACAACAGGTTCTTTACGAGCCTCCGCGGCCGCAACAGAAAATATAAACGCTCCAGTTGCTGTGAGTAGAGAAGCTACTTCGGAGCAAACACCAACTCGGCGTGTCGTGATCGCTACGCAACCTTCCAAGTCGGTGCTTGCATGGCGCAATGCAGATATGGCGTACAAAAGCTATTCGCGAGGTGACTATGTCAGTGCGATGAGATATGCTCGCCGATCTATACAATTGCGCCCCAATCAACCTGAAATGAAACGTCTTGTTCGCTATGCTGATGAAAAAAATAGACTACATATAAACGCGGGAGTGGCTAAACCGACACCTCCGATTTCACCTCCCGGATATAAAGCAGCCACCCGCGCATATGCAGCATGGGATAGCCAAGACTATACAAAGTCAGCTCATTTCGGAAGAATCGCAACGGAGGAGGCTCCTGGCAATGCTGCGTACAGAATTCTATACATCAATTCGCTGGTATTGAATGATCAGTATTCCGAAGCTCATGCCCAATTTTCGCGGTTGAGTGCACAATCAGTAACTGATAGCAGTCTGCTTGACGCAGCATACACTGCCCAACGACTTGGAGAAAACAAGAAAGCTGTTCAATGGTTCTCAAATGCTCTAGATAAGGCAGATGCCGGCAGGCTGTCGATGGATCTGGAGACGCGCGAAAATGTTAAACAGACGGTAAGTGATCTGGACACGAACTGGGGGGTTAATAGTGGTGTGAGTTATGGAAGCGTTGGCGTCATGAATCCATCCTTTTCACCTTCGATCAATCGTAGGAAAACTTTGCAATCTGCGGCAGAACTCTACTGGCGTAGCCCCTGGGCTGGAGACGGAGGTGGGCGACATATGGAACTGTATGTCCGGGGAAATATGACCCATTATGATGGCACGAAAGGGCCCACGGGAATAAGTAGTTTGCGCAGCGCCGCTGGTATAAGAGTGAAGCCGTTTTCCAAACAAAATGTCGTGATTGCAGCTGAGCGTTTATTTAAAGTTGGCAGCAATAGTCATGACGACTGGCTGCTGCGCGCAGCGTGGTCTGGAGGCGCTGGCGCCAATCCTTCGCCGGGGCAAAATGCTTCAATTTATTGGCAGATATATGCCGAAGCCGACTATTTTATTAAGCAACCGCAGTTATTAGGGATCATTGAGGCTCGTTTTGGGCGCAATTATCGCGTGGCTTCAATAAATTCGAACCTCAGTATTGCTCCCCACTTGTCGTTGAATGCCGGTTACGATCGTCTGCTGGCTAGACGGTTGGCACTTGGTGCCGGAGCCGGCATAAATATTCGATATCGTTTTAGAGATGATAAATATCATGCCCCTCGATCATATGTTGACCTCACTGTGCAATACCGGGTTCGAGTTGCAGGTGATGATCGTTCAAAAGGAGTGTTCGCTAGTCTTTATTTCGCCTATTGAGGCCGCTCTGGATACCGATCTACATACCTTGTTTCCATCTTTTCATTAGTGCTTTGGCGCGGGAATTACTTCCGATCAGCCAAGGATCGGCAGCAAACGCGAAATTTGACTGAGCGCCATAATGACGTGCTATTTCCAGCTGCTTGCGGATCGTGGAATACGCTGCAGTTTGCGCACGAAATGTCGTGCCATCTTTGTTTCCAGATGGTAATTCTTCAAATAGCTCAATGATTAGATCCCATTTGATATTTCTTTCGATGAACAATTTGCGTAATGGCTCCAGATTACGATAATTTTCCAGGCCGGCTACACCAACTCCATCCTGAATCATCGGTCTTAAACTGGCCGAGTTCAGTATTTCTCTCCATAAATTATCCAAAGTGATCGAAGAGGTGAGTCGTGAATAGTATGTAGAAATAGTTGGCGGACTCGCAGTATGTTTTTGAAGTAATGTACCTAGCTCTGACAGCCAGCGAATGAGCATCGTTCTGCGGGAGGTGTCTGCCCAACTATTCTGCTCTATTTCATATGGGATATACCAGCCGCGAAAGGCGCTGTGGTATGGTGCTTTAGATGAACCAATGTAGTGAAGAATATTTCGTCTCGTACTGTCAAAAAATGCAAGCGTGTCATCATGGTCGGTTGACCTAAGCACGGTAGTCCAGCGATCGTCATGAGGTAGTCCAACCTGGATGCCAAAACCATGGTTGTGAGCGGCATCGAAAATGTTATCTAATGCTGATGTTGGTAATTCCCAATCCGAGACTCCACCTTCCTTCGCGACCCATTGCAGAATAATGTCACGATACCCCAATTCGTGGAGAAGGCTGAATCGTCTGTTCCATTCAGACGATGTCAAACTTCCGTGTTCAGGCCATAACTGAAGAAAGGTTCCTGTCACCCGACCGTGCGCCTTATCCCCTGGCCTGCAACCGATTAACGCAAAAAGTGGCAGTGCTATTAGTCCCAGAACGTGCCTGCGCCTCATGTTCCCGGTTGATGAAAGATAGTTAGCCATCAAGCGTCTAATTTAGAAAAGTTAGATAGATACTTCACGTCAGAGTGACGTGGTCAAATGTCGGCAGAAAGGCATTATATATCACGACTGAGTTAATCGAAGAAGTTTGAGCATGTATTAGGCGGAGATCCGACAGTTCAATTATTAAATGAATGCCATTTAATAATTCTCATTCAAATATCGCGTTTGTGTAATCGGTCAGCATCGGAAAATGCTCGATCCGATTTTAGAGCTTTTCCACGTCGGCTCAGATTTTGATCTGAATATGATGAAGCGCGATTAGGATCTGACAGATATTATTGCCAATGTAATTTTGAGCGTAAGACAGGTGCTCGTAGAAACGGAGCCCGATTTGGTGGTTGTGCACGGGAGGGACTTAGTTTTAATATGGCTTGGGACAACTACGGGCGTTTATCGACTTTCAACGGAAATGATGTATATTCTCTGCCACCAGACCATTCGAGAACGCCCGACACGTCCCGCGTTCATTCAAGAATGACGTCAGCTCGCCACCTATCGATTATCGTATTCCTGCAAATACCCCATCACCTTCTCCGCAATCACTCCGGAAACCCGTTCATTGGCTTCTTCGGTCAATCCGGCAATATGAGGTGTCAATATCAGATTTGGCATATCGGGCAGGCTGTTGCCCGCTTTGACGGGTTCGTCTTCAAATACATCCAGTGCAGCCCCTCGCAGTTTCCCCGACTTGAGGGCGGAGACCAGTGCCTGTTCGTCGACGATTCCACCACGTGAGGTATTGATAAGTACGGCCTGAGTCTTCATCAGCGCCAGTTGTTCGGCATTGATCAAATGACGTGTGTCATTGGTGAGCGGGACATGCAGACTGATAACATCGCTTTGGCGAAGCAGATCTTCCAGAGACAGGCATGAAGCACCCGTTTCTTTCCATACAGAACTGTCGGCTGCAATCATCGGGTCAAATGCAACAATCTTCATGCCCAGGCCGCGAGCCAGGCTGGCGGTGAGTCTGCCAATGCCCCCAAAGCCAACCAGCCCCAGCGTTTTGCCCGACACCTCCAGGCCGTTACTCAGTTTGTTGCGCGGCCAGGAACCGTCCACAACCTGTGAACTGGCCAGAAACGCGCCGCGCAGCAAGATAAAAGCAGTGGCAATCACATATTCTGCGACAGCCTGTGCGTTGGCGCCCACCGCCGGGTAGACGGTAATGCCTTTCTCCTTGCACAGGTCCATGTCGATATTATCCAGACCGACTCCCAGTCTGCCTACCACCTGCAGCTGTGGCGCTTTTGCGATCAGTTCCTGGTTGACCTGGGTCCGATTGCGTACGATCAGTGCCTTGGCGGTGGCCAGGCTTTCCATAAGTTGTTCACGGTTGTCGACAAGCTCGGGCCGGTAGTCCACCTGCGCCACCTGGCGCAGGCGTTCCACTGCCGGTTCATCCATGAATTCAGAGATGACAATTGTGTTGGTCATGTTGCTCGCTATGTTCAGTTGACTTTGATGTTGGCGTCTTTAATGGTTTTGGCGAGTTTTTCGATCTGCTCATGCAGATAGGTTTTGAACTCGTCCGGCCCCAATGGATCAGGAATGAAACCCAGTTTGACCAGCTGTTCGCTCATTGCCTTTTCTTTCACCACACTGGCAACGTTTTCACTGATCTCCTTGACCAGCGCGGGATCGGTGCCTTTGGGGGCAAGCAGACCGGTGAAATTGTCGACTTTCAGACCAGGCAGTCCGGCTTCCGCAGAGGTCGGTACATCCGGCACAGCTTCAGCGCGTTTGTCAGACGTAATTGCCAGCGCCCGCAGTTTGCCTTGTTGCACATAGGACAGGGATTCAGGGTAGTTGGAAAAGACCACATCGAGCTGTCCGCCAATCAGATCCACCATGGATGGCGCACCACCTTTATAAGGGACGTGCGTCATTTTGGTTTTGGTCAGGTCCTGGAATAGCGCCATGGCGATATGTGGCGGTGTGCCTGTTCCGCTACTGCCAACATTCAGTGTTTTCTTCTTGGCAGTGTCGATCAGATCTTTGAGGGATTTGATCGGACTGTTTTGCGGTACGACGACCATGATGGCCGAGGAGGCGATCTTGGCGATAGGCACGAAATCCTTTTCGACGTCGTAGCCGGCTTTCTGCCCAAACAGGGTTTTATTGACGGCATGCGTCATGGTAATGGCCAGCCAGGTGTTGCCGTCGGGTTTGGCTCTGGCCGCTTCCGTTGCGCCCAGGTTGGCATTGGCCCCAGCCTTGTTGTTGACAACAATATTCCAGCCGGTTTTGTCTCCAACACCTTTGGCAACGAGGCGCGCGGCCACGTCAGTGAGACCGCCCGGAGCAAAGGGCACAATGTAGGTAACGTAGGGATCAGGTTTGAATTCCGCCTGGGCGGCAGGTATCACGGCTGTGGTACCCATACAGAATAATGACAAAAGACCAAGTTTAAGTATGCTGCGCTTTCCTGCAAAATGACGATGCTTCATGGGGTGTCTCCTCCACGAGTGTGATAGGCGGCCAGTCTGGTTTTTATTGCCGGCCGCCATGGGAATCAGGCGCTTTCGAACAGTCTTGTCAGGACAAATTCGCGGTGGCCCAGGGTCTCGGCTGCCGTCCAGCGACCATTGGCGGTCGCCAGCATGCATTCGAGCAGTTTGTCGCCGGCCTGATCCAGATTGATTTCACGTTGCAGCAGTCCTGACGTGTCTACATCGACATGCTCAGACATGGTTCTGACGGTACGTGGATTGGCGCAGATTTTGATGACAGGCAGAATTGGATTTCCGATCACATTGCCCTGACCGGTAGGGAAGAAGTGAACCGCATAGCCAGAGGCCGCGCAAAGCGTGACCATCTCGGCGGCGGCCGATGAGGAATCCATAAACCACAGTCCTTTGCCGGTAGGCATTTCGGCTTTGTCCAGCACGCCATCAACCATGCATTTTTTGCCGATTTTCTGGATATTGCCCAGGGCTTTTTCTTCAATGGTTGTCAGGCCGCCGGCAATATTGCCTTTGGTGGGCTGTGATTCAGACAAGTCAGAGGTTTTCCAGCGATTGATCATGTCCTGATAGCGATTGAACATGAACATGAAGTCTTCACGGACTTTATCGTTGGCGCAGCGCGCTGCTACGATCTGTTCGCCGCCTGTCAGTTCTGAGGTTTCGCCAAACACAAGTGTGTTACCGGTTGCATACAGTTTGTCGAAGGCATCGCCTACGGTTGGATTGGCACCGCAGCCGGAAGTGGTATCGGATTCACCGCATTTGGTAGAAACCCAGAGGTCGGAAATAGGGCATTCCACGCGTTCCAGCGCAGTTGCATAATGCACAAATTCCTTGGCTTTCTTGGAGGCGCGCATGATGGTGTCGTGGTCGCCGTGCAGCTCAATACTGAAGCCAGCAACGGGTTTGCCGGTTTCTGCAATGGCATCCACAATTTTTTTGGTCCAGCCTTCTTCGATGCCGATGACGATGACCGCAGCAACGTTGGGGTTACAGCCAGTACCGATCAGTGTACGAAAGTGCAGGTCCAGGTCAGCGCCAAATTGCAGACGGCCATAGGGATGCGGAATGCCAATGGTGCCCTTGATGTTGTTGGCAACGGCTTCAACCGCTGCATTGGAGATATCGTCGACGGGAAGAATCACAACGTGATTGCGTATGCCAACGCGTCCGTTGTCTCTTTTGTAACCGCGAAAGGTGGTGTTCGAATCAATAATAGCCATGAAGAATGTCCTTGCTGTTTAGTCTGCTGATGCAGGGGCAGGTGTCGCTCTCTGCACGAGTGTGTTAGGGGCGGGCAGCGCGTTAAGAAAGCGCTTCGCGCGGCGTCGTCGGGCGCGGCATCACAAAGATGCGCGGCAGCGGCGACCTGGCGCGTGTCTTACCAGCGTTTGGTCTTGATGTTGTGGACGTGCGCGTGATCGCCGGCGCGGATGGGCGCAACCACTTTACCGATATCGACGCTGTATTTGAAAACGGTGTCGCCATCTTTCATATCGACCAACGCCACTTTATGGCCAATGGGGATGTCCTGCGTTGCCTTGACATTAATGATTTTGTCTTCTTCCATGTTCCAGCAGCTCAGGTCCATTCCGGCAGTAATGCCTTCGACGACAGCCACCGCAACGGTGTCCTTTGAATCATGCAATACGGCATGGATCATTGATATCTCCTTTCAGTTTTGTTTAATAAGTCCCAATCTGCGTATCATCATAAATGCAATAATTCGTGAAGTCAACTATATCATCTATATGAATTTTGCATGAAAACATCAAATTGTTTTTTGGCGGGACATCCGGCGCAAGCCGTGGCATGATAGGAAGAAGTCATTTAAAATCTGCCGCTTATGAATCACAAAAGCTTCTTTCTGCCTGGAACCCCTCTTTACTTTGCTGTGAAGCAGTCGCTGCTCGCCACGCTGGCCAGCGGTGAATGGGTGCGCGGCCAGGCCATTCCGCCGGAAAACCAGCTCGCTGAAAAATTCGGCGTGTCCATCGGCACCCTGCGCAAGGCGGTCGATGAGTTGGTAAGCGAACACATTCTGATACGCCATCAGGGGCGGGGCACATTCGTTGCCACCCATGAAAGCGACCAGCATTTCTTCAAGTTTTTCCGGATCCAGCGCCGCGACGGCTTCAAGTCCTATCCGGTGACGCAACTATTGAAGTTTCGCCGCAAGAAGGCGACGAAGGAAGCCAGCGAAAGATTGCAATTGCCCAAGGACGCCAGCGTTTTTCATTTTTTCAATCTGCTGAGCCTGAACGGTGATCTGGTTATGGTGGATGAGATTCAGGTGCCCGAAATCCTGTTCGCCACATTAACCGAGCAAAGCCTAAGCGAGCGTTCAAGCACGCTCTATAATTTTTATCAGAATAATTTCGGCATTAACATTGTGGATACGCGAGAAAAGCTCAGCGTATGCCAGGCCGATGACGCAGTGGCAGAATGGCTGCACGTGCCTGAATCCGCTTCGTTGCTGCTGGTAGACCGCATGGCTTATACCTACCAGGACCGTCCGGTGGAATGGCGCCAGTCGCGAGTCAATACCAGCAAATATGAGTATGTGGCAAAAGAGTAGCGCTTTATAAGTAGCGCTTTCTGGGTGACTCTTTATGCCATCTGCTGCGCACTCTCTTTCAGCTGTTTCGCCAGTGCCTTGCGATCGACTTTGCCGACAGCGTTTTCGGGAAGGCTTGGTAGCTGAATAATGGTAGCGGGCTGATAGATGCGGGAGAGCTGCGATGCAACGAGTTCTTTGATCTGCGCCAGATCCAAGTCCCCACCGTCCTTAGCCGTCACAAAAGCCACGGGCACTTCACCCAGGTCGGCATCGGGCTGACCGATCACACAACAATTGGCGACATCCGGATGCATGGCAAGTACATGTTCGATCTGTGATGGAGAGATATTTTCACCGCCGCGGATAATCACATCCTTGATACGGCCGGTGATGTACAGAAATCCCTCTTCGTCGATATAGCCGATATCACCGGTATGCAAGGGACCGTCCTGCCGATCAAGCTGACCGGGTCCGTTCACGCCGACATAGCCCAGCATCAGGCTGTCGCCATCAATACAGATTTCGCCATTGGTATTCGGTTGCTCAATGCGCTCGCCCGACGCAGACAGCAGAAACACCGCCTGGTTGTTCAGAATTTTGCCGATAGAGCCGATTTTTCGGCCCTGCGGTGGATTCATCGTAGAGGTGCAGGTCGCTTCAGACAATCCATAGGAAATAACCAGTGGCTGACCCAGATAGCTTTCGATTTTTCGGTGTAATTCAGTTGTGATCGGTGCGGATCCGCAGCGGGCCAGTCGCAGCCGGCTGACCGCCTGAGACGATAGTGGGTGCGACAGCATCCGTGAATACATGGTTGGTACGCCCGTAATGATCGTCGGCTGTACCGCCTCCATCAGGGCCGGCATGGTCTGCGCAGAGAAGCGCGGTGCAAAATAGACCGTCGCGCCCACCGCCAGCGGACTGAACAGCTGATTGTTCAAGCCATTGGTGTGATAAATCGGCATGACGTGCAGCAGTTTGTCGTCGCGCGTGAGTTCCGTCATGGCAATGACACCCTGAGCATTATTCAGGACGCCCGCATGGCTTTGCAGCACACCTTTGGGTTTGCCGGTACTGCCCGATGTAAACAGCATCAGCGCGGGACGTGAGAGAGGAATATCTTGCGACCAGTAGGGCGGTGCTTCGGGCAGACTCACGGGATTGAGGATGCGGACATTGTTGACCGCGGCACTCCCATCCTTCTTATCTGAAAGCAACCATGTAAGCCCACCGCCAGTCAGTCTATCGGCAAGCTCGGTTTCTGCCAGGCGCGGTTCCAGCGGGCACGGACATGCGCCGGCAACCATGACGGCAAGCAGCGTCACCACAGCGTCAATGCCACGTTCCATATCGATCGCCACGCGCGCTTCGTCGTCAATGCCTGCTGCGCGCAGACGGCCGGCCAGAGCGGCCACTTGATCGTAGAGTTCGTGATACTGCAGTTGTCTGTCTGTAACTTCCAGGGCGATGCGATTTGTGATTTCACTGTTCTGCCAGTTTTCCTGCCACAGGTCCAGGATGCTGCGAGTTGCCGTCATGAAGAGTCTCCTAGCGCAATGCGACGTTGGCGTCTTTTTCGAAAAGGCCTTCTGGGTCCAGCGAGCGCAGCGCTTTGACTTCCGCCTCTGTCGGCAATTCGGTAGGTTTGGCATCCTGCGCGTCAAAAGCGAAACCGGTGCGGCTCACGACTTCATCAATAGAGGACTCGGGGTGATAGGACTGCAGGGCGAGCCGGTCGTTCTTTTTGATGAAGACGGCAATGGGTGTGATCACGCCATGGAATCCGCCCCATGAGGTACGAAAATCCAGCTTCTCCACAAATGTACGGGTGGAATGCTCAGTGCGCCAGGTGCATGCGCGCTTCGCCGTGGGCAGCATGACGGCTCCGCCGCCACCACCGGGCAGGCGTACTTTCGGAGAATGCCAGTCACCGATGCAGGAATTATTGGCATTACCTTCGCCATCAATCTGGGCAGCCCCCAGGAAAGTCAGATCCATACGGCCACGCGTGCAGAGGTCATAAAAATCTTCATTCGCAAAGATCGATGCAGATTGCTGGGCCAGCACCGGATCAGAGCTTGACAGAGGGATCGACGAAGGGCTGGGATCAACACCACCGGCAACGTTGATGTAAATGAAATCCCATTCGTAGGCTCTTTTGGCCATCAGGCAGGCCAGCATGGGCATGGTTGAATTCACGCCGCTGAAGGTGATTTCGTTCGGGCGGATAAAGCGGGCCAGATTGGTAACGATGTAAGAAAACGGCGACCAGTGTTGTTCCATTATGCATTTTCCTCTAATTCGGGAGCGGCATTCATATGTGCCTGCAGTGATTCGTCATCACGACTCTGATAGGTCTGCACCGCCGGATAATCAATTTCGTAATCGGGCCAGCAGGAACCAGGCCATGCGCCATTTTTCACAATGGAAAAGGCCTCGACCATAAAGTAGGGGATCAGCGTGGTTTCGGGATTATCTGTGAACACGGCATCGTCAACCAGATTTTCTGCAACCACCAGTACGCTTTTAGCTGAGCGTGACATGATGCGGTCCCAGTGGTAGGTGCCCAGTACCCGTACGTTGCCCTTGCGGTCCACTTCATTGGCGTGAATCACTGCGTAATCGGGCTGAATGGCGGGGATCACCCAGACGTCTTTGCCGGATCCATAGGGATCAGGGATCTTCGCCCAGTTGTTCAGCTGCGCCAGTTCACTGCCTTCGATACCGCCGCAGGGTTGAAAAGGAATGCCGAATGCCGCGGCGCGCAGGCCAGCCGTCAAGGTGGCGCAGGCATGCTCTTCAAGTTTAAGACGTCCTTGTTCTATGGCTTTGCGATAGTATTGCGCCAGGCCGAAGTTGCCCTCCATGGCGACAATACCGGCTCGCGCCCGTGTTGCGACGCCTGTGCGGCAAAGAATATCGATATCGTAGCCGGGCGATTGCTTGATAATTTCCAGGTCCTGCTTGTTCTGGCGTATGAGCTCACGCACAAAGGCAAACGGGCCCCTGTGCAGAAAGCTGCCGCCCAGGGCAAGCGATGCGCCATTTGGGATGCGGCTGACCATTTCCTGCAGCGAGATGCATTTGTCGGGCTGATTGAATCCTGATGTCATGTGTGTCTCCGGATTAATTGGGTTTCAGGTACGCGCGGATACGGTCTTTCAGACCCGGCGCAGCGGCCGAGCGCACCAGTGCGGCAAGATTCTGATCCGATTCGGCTGGCGAGTAGAGCACCTGATAAAGATTGCGGCGTGTCACATCGCTTAGGATTGCATTTGTATTTTCTGCTTCCTCGATCAGACCAGGCCATTGTTCCTGATTCTGTTGCTGCTGCATGAATCCCATCTGTAATGCTTCATTCGCATCAAACGTTCGGGTGCTCGACAGAATGTCCAGTGCGTTTTGCGTGCCAACAATATTCTGGAAACGACGTGTGCCCAGAATCAGTCCGAATTTGATGCCAGGAAAGCGGAACGTTGTGCCTTCAGCGGCCACTCTGCGCTTGCAGGCTGCAATGATATCGGCGCCCGCACCAAAGTTTCTTCCATGGCAGAGGGCAACGGTCATGGCGGGTGAGGTGGCAAGCAGATCAAGCATCATTTCAATCTGCACAATGCGTTGCAGCAGATCGCCTTCGCTCGCTGTTTCCAGATCGGTGAAGTCAAAGCCGGCGCAGAAGTTCTTGCCGTTTCCCTTGAATATCAGTAGTGAAATATTTTCGCTGTGCGCCTGTTTGATGCCATCTGTGATCGCCTGAACCAGCTCGGGCGACAGGGCGTTCATTTTTTCAGGCCTGTTCAATGTGAAAATCCATGAACGCTCTCGACGTTCAATAAGAAGCAGGTCGCTCATGCGTTTTCTCCCAGTGCTGCGATGGCTGACAGAATTTCTTCATTGTGCTGACCCAGCGCGGGTGGGCCGGCAGCAATCTGGCTGGTTTGTCCATCCAGGCGGATTGGCGATGCAAAGGTTCTGGCGGTGAGCCCATTAGGCAGTGGAATGTTCTGTACCCAGTTCATATGGGCGACCTGTTCGTCTGCAAGCACATCCGAATATTGATTGATGGGGGCGCACGGTACGCCGGCAGCACGGAACTGCCCAAGCCAGTGTTCGGCGTTTTCATTAGCGAAAATCGCCTCCAGAATTTCCAGCAGTTCTTCCTGATGCTGCGCGCGCAGCGTGGTGGAAGTAAAACGTGCATCTTCAAAAAGCTCCGGGCGTTTGACCACACCGCATACTGATTTCCACAGGGAGTTATTGCCGGCGGCCATGCCGAAATATCCGTCTTTGCATCTGAAGACCTGATAGGGAGCATTGCGCGGATGCGCGGAACCCAGTTTGCGAGGGTTTTTTCCACTGCCGAAATATTCCGACGTTTGCAGCGCGGCGATACCCAGTGTTGCACCCAGCATGGAAATATCAATGTGGGTGCCTTCACCCGTTTTCTCAGCCATGCGCAATGCAGAGACAATGGAAAAGGCAGCATACAGACCTGCAGAGAAATCACAAACGGGAACGCCGCATTTGACGGGAGCGCCGTCGGCTTCTCCGGTAATGCTCATCAGGCCGCTCATGGCCTGCACCGTGAGATCGAAGCCGCCTTCCTGGCTGCGCGGACCGCTCTGGCCGTAGGCCGAGATCGAGCAATACACAATCCGCGGATTGAGTTCGCGCACATTGGCGTAGCCAATGCCCAGACGATCCATGACACCCGGACGATTGTTTTCCAGAACAATATCGGCGGAAGCCATCAGTTGCGTCGCGAGCTTCACATGCTCAGGATCCTTGAGATTGAGCGTTACCGATTTTTTATTACGGTTCAGGGATGCGAAATTTTCGCTATACCCTTCGCTGATGGGAGGCCAGCTTCTAAGCGTGTCTCCTCCGTTCGGATTTTCAATTTTGATGACTTCAGCGCCCATATCGGCCAGCAACATGCTGCAGAACGGACCGGCAGCAACATTGCAGATTTCGACGACTTTGACACCTTCCAGCATGGTTTCCTGCTTCATATTTCCTGGCTCTCAGAATGGTTCGAATTAATTGGATTCGCCGAAATACCCTCGGCGATAGCCCGACTCTCGGGA
>JAFAGQ010000044.1 GCA_023422555.1 Pseudomonadota bacterium | reverse complement strand
GCGAATGAAGGCGTTCGCGAGGCATTTCGCGCAATTTTTCCAGCGCAAGCATGCCGATGCGCAAATGCTGGCTGACCTGCTTGCGATAGAAGTCGGAAGCCATGCCGGGCAGTTTCAGTTCACCATGTAAGGGTTTGTCCGAGACGCAAAGCAGGGTTCCATAAGGAACGCGGAAACGAAAACCATTGGCCGCAATGGTGGCCGATTCCATGTCAAGTGCAATCGCCCTGGATTGAGAGAAGCGCTGCACCGGTTCATGCTGGTCGCGCAATTCCCAGTTCCGGTTATCGATAGTAGCGACAGTTCCCGTGCGCATAATACGCTTAAGTTCCCAATCGGACAGTCCCGAAATTTCTTCCACCGCATGTTCCAGTGCAATCTGGATTTCAGCCAGCGGCGGCACAGGTACCCATAAGGGGAGGTCGGCATCAAGCACGTGGTCTTCCCGCACATAACCATGCGCGAGCACATAATCACCCAGACGCTGTGTATTGCGCAGACCCGCGCAATGGCCAAGCATAATCCAGGCAGAGGGACGCAGTGTGGCAATGTGGTCGGTAATGGTTTTGGCATTGGATGGACCCACGCCGATATTCACAAGTGTGATGCCGTTGCCGTCTTCGCGTTTCAGGTGATATGCCGGCATTTGCGGCAGTCGTTGCAGTTTCTGAGTCGGTTCAGACTGGCCCTTGCGGGTGATATGGTTGCCGGGTTCAACCAGCGAACTGTATCCAGAAGAAGCATCCTCTATCAGTTGCGCCGCCCGGTTCACAAATTCGTCTACATAAAACTGATAGTTGGTGAAAAGAACGAAATTCTGGAAGTGCTCGGGCGCCGTCGCCGTGTAGTGCTGCAGCCGATGCAGGGAATAATCGATTCGGGGCGCAGTAAATGGCGCCAGAGGACGAGGCAGACCGGGCTCGTCGCGCAGGGTGCCGTTCACAATGGCGTCATCCATGACCGCCAGATCCGGCACATCAAAATAGTTTCTGAGCGAAGCGCCAATCGTATCAGCGTAAACGCCTTCCACGTACTGGCCGCCGGTGAAGGCAAAATGCAGCGGGATGGGAACATCAGACTCGCCCACTTCCACGGCAAGCTGGTGGTTTTTCATGATCAGCGCAATCTGCTCCAGCAAATAGCTGCGAAAGTGCTGGGGTTGCGTGATGGTCGTCTGGTACAGACCCGGTTCCGTGGTATGCCCATATGACAGACGTGAATCCACTTCCTGATGATCCGGGACATGAAGCCGGATGGCCGGGTAACAGGCGCGCGTACGGCGGGCCGGGGTGGTTTCGCCGCTGACATAGCGGTAAAAGGATTCGCGAATGAACAGCGTATTGCGTTCGTAAATTCGCAACAGTTCTTCGTAGGCCAGAGCCGGATCACGAAAACTGGAAAAGCCAATTCTTTTGGGGGAATAAAAGGTCGAAGGCGGACTTTGCGGTGTACTCATGGGTATGCATGTGTTGTAGCGGTCATCGGGAGGCGGCCCGCATTCAGCAAAAATCCTGACTGAAATTGACGCCGCTTTACTGTCCTGAAGTATATTCTGTCATTATGACACGTTAAAATCCTGCCACATCGAAAGTCCGCCATTGTGACTGGGGCTTATCATCCCGGCCCGGGTCCGGGGCGGAAAGTAATCGCATGATATCGTGAACGGAGTAATAGATGGACATACATCGTATAGAGAGTTTCTGGCCTTATTTCCAGCGCTTTGCCATAGACGTGGTAGTTGCGCTGGCCATTCTTGTCATCGGCTGGGCCGTATCCCGCTGGCTCGGCAATCTGGTACAGCGCTTAAGCGCCCGCTCAGACCGGATCGATCCGACCATCATCCCCATGTTGCGTACCGTGGTGATCTGGAGCATTCGCATATTCACCATTATTGCCGTACTGTCACAGTTTGGCGTGCAGACCGCCAGTCTGATTGCCGTTCTGGGTGCTGCGGGACTGGCCATTGGCCTGGCCCTGCAGGGAACGCTGCAAAATATTGCCGCCGGTATCATGTTGCTTGGTCTTCGGCCGCTACGTGCCGGCGAAAGCGTGACCGTTGCGGGCGGCATTTCAGGCACAGTGGATGAGGTTGGACTGTTTCTGACCCGTATCGTGCAGGGCGATGGCATTCAGGTCACCATACCAAATAGTACGGTCTGGAACGGCAATATCACCAATCTGAGTCGTAATCACAATCGTCGTATGGATGTTCCTGCTTTCATTCGTTATGGCGAAGATGTGAATCGCGCCATTGCGGTGCTGCGCAAGCTGATCGACGAACAGCCTACCGCATTGAAAATGCCCGAACCCACCGTTTTTGTCAGTGATCGCAAGGACGGAACCGTGACCCTGACCCTAAGGGTCTGGTCTGCAGCCGGCGATTTCACCGATCTGCAGAACGATCTGAACCGGGAAGTGCAGGCGCGCCTGGAAAGCGAAGGCTTCCAGAGCCCGTTGCCCTTGCGGGTTGCCGTGGATGCCAGAGCGCCAGCTGCGAACTAGGGTCTGTAGACGGTCTTCAGAATATTTGTACACACGCCGCGCATCATATCGACCTCTTCCTGCGTCATATGGATGCGCGTAAACATATAGCGCATGCGCGGCATCAGCTTTTTCGGATGGTTGGGATTCAGAAAATCAATCCCGATCAGCGCAC
>JAFAGQ010000036.1 GCA_023422555.1 Pseudomonadota bacterium | reverse complement strand
ATAAATCGCTGTACGTCTTTGGGAGGGAATTTTTCGTCGTCGATATCATTGGCTTTGATCAGGCGCTTGATGGCGGCCAGCTGATCGGCGATATCGAGAATCTGAAAGTTCTGAGGCAGACCTGCGTCGCGATAATGCGCACGCAATAGTCGATTGCACAGACCATGAAAGGTACCAACCCACATGCCGCGGGTGTCAACCGGCAGCATCGCCGTGAGCCGCGTGAGCATTTCTCGCGCGGCCTTATTGGTAAAGGTAACGGCAAGAACACCGTAGGGGCTGACCTTTCCATTCTGGATCAGCCAGGCCATACGTGTGGTAAGTACCTTGGTTTTACCGCTGCCCGCCCCCGCCAGAACAAGCGTATGTTGCTCGCTAGTGGTTACTGCTGCCAGTTGTTCAGGGTTTAACTGCCCGATCATGCGGCATAGCGACGCAGGCGGAGGGCAAACTGTTCAAGTCCCTGAATCCCGCTTTGCTGGGCGTGCTGGCACCATTCCTGCAAGTCATGGAGCAACTGCTCACTGCTTGCGGTTGAGCTTGTCCAGACACGGTACAGTTCTTCACGCATATGAACCAGTTTGGCCAGCATGAGATTCTGCGACAGCATATTGTCCAGCTCCTGTTTCTCAGCAGGATTGAGGGCAACGTCAGCCTGTCCCAGACGCGATTCCGCTTTTTTGAGCAGTTCGCGCTCCTGATCGTTGGCGCCGGCATTTGTCAGGCGTTTGATCTCTGACTGAACAGACTGGCGCAGCATGCTTGCGTAACGCGCCATGATTTCATAACGGTGCGTGATGACGCCCTGCAACGTTTGCTCTGTAACTGAATCAGATTTTTCACGAGCCAGTTTGAGCTTGGGTGCAACCTTCTTGACCTGCGCCAGGCGCAAGGCCTGCAGAATGCGGATGTATCCCCAGCCAATATCGAATTCAAACCATTTGCTGGAGAACTTGGCAGACGTACCATAGGCATGATGATTATTGTGAAGTTCTTCACCACCAATAATGATACCGATGGGGAACAAATTGGTACTTGTGTCGGGACTGGAAAAATTGCGATAGCCCACGTAATGTCCAAGACCGTTGACAACGCCTGCCGCCCAGAACGGAATCCATGCCATCTGGACTGCCCAAACCGTCAGACCGATAGCGCCGAAAAGCAGCAGGTCGATGGCCAGCATGATGAATATGCCCAGCGTCGTGTGGCGAGAATAAAGGTTGTTTTCCAACCAGTCGTTGGGTGTGCCGTGACTGAAACGCTTGAGCGTTTCTTCATTGGCAGCTTCCTGACGGTACAGTTCGGCCCCTTTCCAAAGGACCTTGTCGATACCGTAGATCATGGGAGAATGCGGATCGCCTTCACGTTCACACTTGGCGTGATGCTTGCGGTGAATGGCAACCCATTCGCGGGTGACCATGCCGGTTGTCATCCACAACCAGAAACGGAAGAAATGCGAAACCACAGGATGTAGATCCAGCCCCCGGTGAGCCTGACTGCGGTGCAGGTAAATAGTGACCGCCGCAATCGTGATATGCGTGAGCACGAGAGTGACGAGCACAATCTGCCACCAGCTAAGTTGCAATATGCCACCGGCAATAAAGTCTAGAATTTTATCCATATACCCTTTAAGGTCTCCAAAGATGCCCTCCTGGTTTTGAGGGCCAGTGCCCACAACGGTGGGCGGGTGCCCTTATGCGGGCAGGATTTCAAACGCGATATCAAATCGCGCATAAAATTATAACATCATGATTTATCTAAAGAAAAAATAAAATTACGATTTTTTCTGATTTTGCGCAATACATGAGCAGAATGTCTTATTCCAACACCACATGCACGCGCAACATTCAATAAATCTGGTACTTAAATATAGCCGTATTTGTGTTGCGCAACGGGTTTTGCACCGAATCTGATGTTCCTACCGGTTACAGATGCACAAAATGGGCTATTTCTGCGATTTTAGATCATCATTCGTGAAAATTAAAGCTTTTTAACAACAAAGCAGCTTGGGATTCTCCGAAGGCTGTCCTGCGCAGGCATGCAGTAGCCGCCACCGTTGCCCCGGCGCGTCGCGACCGACGCCACAACTCAGCCTGCCTTGGCCGCCTTTTCGAGAACCGCGGCAAAGAATCCGTCTGTTCCGTGAACATCCGGACGCAGTTTCAGATAAGGCGTTGTCATGCCCAGGTCCGGACAGCGGTCACCCAGCACGTCCTGCACATTCAGCAGCGTAAATCCCGGATGAGTGGCCAGGAAGGCATCAATCTGCATCTCGTTTTCCTGCGGCAACACACTGCAGGTTGAATACACCAGACGCCCGCCTGGCGCAACGCAGCGGGCGGCACTATTAAGAATGCGTGCCTGCAGTTCAGTCAGCTCCTGCACACTGGCCGGAGACTGGCGCCATTTAAGATCCGGATTGCGACGCAGGGTACCCACCCCCGTGCATGGTGCATCCACAAGCACTTTGTCTGCCTTGCCTGCCAGTCGTTTTACGCGCGCATCATTTTCGCTGGAAATGGCGATGGGCGTGACGTTGGACAGCCCGCTGCGAGCAATGCGCGGTTTGGCCTTGGCAAGGCGTGCCGGTGAGACATCAAAGGCATAAAGGCGCCCAGCAGATCGCATCAGCGCCCCCAGCAGCAGCGTTTTGCCCCCTGCTCCGGCACAAAAATCAATCACCATGTCACTGCGGCGAGGCGCGACCAGCAATGCCAGCAGCTGGCTTCCCTCATCCTGGACTTCCAGCGATCCGTTTTCAAACAGGGTCCACCGCT
>JAFAGQ010000395.1 GCA_023422555.1 Pseudomonadota bacterium | reverse complement strand
GCAGCGCCAGCAGCTGTTCACGACATACCTTGCGAAGATCGGAACTTTCCAGTGCCTGACTGGCCAGGCTGATGAGGCGAGGTCCCAGACTGAACATCTGGCCGCCCTTGTTGATAATCAGCCCCTCTGCGAGCAGTGCATCGACAATTCGGTACAGCGTGGGTTTGGGATATCCCACTGACCGGCTCAGATCCTGTATGGTCACGCCCGTTGCTGCATTGACTGCAATGGCGTCCAATACACGCATGAACTTGGAAAATGAAGCGGTGCCGGCCACTTTCTGGCCTGGCTTGTCCTGCAGAGGAGTGATTATTGTCATGATGAAAAGTCAAGTTACCATATAGCCACCATCAACCGGCATGATAACACCCGTCATGAACGAAGACGCGTCTGAACACAGAAAGATGACGGCACGCGCCACATCCTCTGGCGTTCCCCAACGCTTGAGCGGCGTGCGATCCAGAATGGGCTTCGCCCGGCTTTCATCATTCTGCAACGCTTCGGTCAGGGGCGTGGCAATCCAGCCAGGCGCCACGGCGTTCACGCGAATCCCTTCCTGGGCATAAGCAATCGCCAGCGACTTGGTCAGCTGTGCAATCCCACCCTTGCTGGCACTGTAGCCGGGCACCAGCCCGCCCCCAAAAAAGCTGAGCATGGATGCCATGTTGACGACGCAACCTTTCGATTCAGCCAGCAACGGGCGCAACGCTTCGCACAAACGCATGGTTCCGATCAGATTGACGTCAATCACCTTCTCAAACACGGGAAGCTTGAACTCCTCGACCCTTGCGATGATACCGGCGCAATTGATGAGAATATCCACACGATCCAGTGAACGCACGAACGCCTCAATCTCCTGTTCCTGCGTAATGTCCAGAATGGCTTCGCTGATAGTCTCATGACGATAGGAGTCATCTGTGGCTGAAGCAAGCCCCGCCGCGTAAACTTTCGCGCCAAGTTCGGCCAGCGCTTCCGTAATGGCGCGCCCGATTCCCTGCGTTCCGCCTGTCACGACGGCGGTTTTACCTTTTAACAAATCTGATTTGAAGCTCATACGTTTTCCAAAATTCCATCAATAAGTGGCACGGCCACCGGACAGATCAAATACCGCACCGGTACTGAATGAACACGACTCGGACAGCAGCCAGAGCGTCAGATCAGATACCTCTTCACACTCGCCAAGCCGTTTCATGGGGCTTTTATCGATCATGGTTTGCACATGTGATGGCGACATCTGCTGCAGCAACGCCGTATTGATGGCGGCAGGCGCAATTGCATTAACGCGCATGGTGGTCTGTGCCAGCTCTTTGCCCAGCGATTTTGTCAGGGCCAGTACGCCAGCCTTGGCCGCACTATACGCCGACGCATTTGGCGTGCCTTCCTTGCCGGCAAGCGATGCGATATTGACGATTCGCGCTGCCGGCGCCGATTTCATGACCGGTACAGCCACACGACAAGTGTTATAAACGCCAACCAGATTAACCGCGATGACCTGTTGCCATTCCTGCGGATCGGTTTCTTCCAGCGGTCGGGTCGAACCGGCAAAACCGGCGCAATTGACCAGCATGTCGATATGTCCGTATTTTCCGGCTGCCTTATTGCAAGCGTCATTGAGTGTCGCGCTATCACAAACGTCAACCTGACTGAATTGCACACCTTGTTGCAGCAAATCCTCTGGCGGCGCATTCCTGTCCCATACCCACACATCTGCGCCAGCAGCAAGCAAATGCTGTGCAATATCCAGACCAATTCCGCTGCTGCCCCCGGTTACAACGGCACAGCGCCCCGAAAAATCGTAATTCGCCTTTGCTTTCGTCATGATCAGCGCACGAACTGATCAACGTAATCAGCACCCAGTCCAACGCTTTCATAGTGCTTGCGGCACATATCCAGTTTTACAAACACATCTTCATAACCTGTGTGATTGCCTTCACTGTCCACGTAATACATGATGCCATTGACCTGGAACATGGTTATCATTTCTTCCACATCTTCCGGTACATATAGCGTATGTGTTTCGCCCGGTGGCTCAAAGACATAGCTGCCTTCAGTTGCCACCCAGTCATGCTCAAGATAGCGCCATGTGCCCTTGATCACATAGCCATGTACCGGCTGTGGGTGTCGATGACAGCTCAGCACGCCGGATTTTCTGACGCGCAGCAGATTCATCCAATACCCCTGGGATACGTTCAGACAGAGAGGACGAAACCAGACATTGGGCGCTTGCGGCACCCAGACGCGTTCGTCTTCGGGCACGGCGTGAGGTACAACAATATCTTTCAGCGCCTCAGCGGGATTGGGATAACGATAGGGTGTAAGTTCGCTCATGTAAATTCCTTGGCCCCGGCCTTGCGGGGCAAAATGTGAGTTGTGAGTAACGAAAATTCGCCGGTCTATTTAATATCCAGCTCTTTCAGTACCTTGGCATAGCCTTCTGTTTCAACTTCCATCTTCTTGCGGAATGTTTCGCCATCCGCGTAGACATAGCCGAGGTTCTGATCCTTGATCGATTTGATCAGTTCCGGATCCTGCGCCACTTTCTCGAAAGCTTCCGACAAGACTTTCACAGCTTCCGGTGGCATGTTTTTCGGACCAGCCACGCCGCGCCAGGTACCGTAAGACACATCAATCCCTTTTTCTTTTGCTGTCGGCACATCCTTGAATTCCGGCACACGCTCTTCGTTCATGACCACCAGCAACCGCAGTTTGCCGCTACGCACATATTCTGCGGCTTCAGCCGGGCTGGTTGCCACCGCATCCACCTGTTTGCCCAGCAAGGCCAGTAAAGACGGACCCGAACCAGGATATGGAACATGCGTTACCTTGGTGCCTGATTTGACTTCGAAGGCGCTCAGCGCCACGTCATACACGGCACCAGTTCCCGGCGTACCCACGTTCATACCATCCGGGTTCTTTTTTGCTGCAGCCAGGAAATCTTCTACGGTCTTGTAGGGTGAGTCTGCATGCACAACCAGTGTTGTTGGATCGGCATTCAGCTGGACCAGAGGCGTGAAGTCTTTATAGGAACGGTCAAACAGATTCAGCAATGGCAAGGTCACGAATTCACCTGTCACCACAGCAAGCGTATGGCCATCCGGTTTCTGATTCAGCACATATTTCCAGCCGACGGCACCGCCCGCTCCGGATTTATTGAGCACAATCATGCCCTTGGGAAAATGCTTTTCCGCTGCTTTTGCAAAACTGCGTGCAACGGCATCAGTGCCACCACCTGGCTGAAAGGGAACAACAAGTGTAATAGGCTGGGTCGGCCACTCGCTGGCAGCGCTGGCAATTGCGGGAAAAGCGGTGATGCCGGCACAGGCGATGAGACTGGCCAGTACCGCGCGACGTGAGTTAATCATAAGGATGTCTCCAGTTTTTTCAAATGAAATATCGAGAGGCGAAACCGTCCAATACAGTTTCGCCTGCCCGTAAATGAGTAAAAGCGCCACTTATTATTTGAATGAACTGCGTGGCGTCTATGTGCATAATCCATATTGTGGACTATCATCTATATTATGGATTAAGTGTAGCGAAATTACAGTTGTTATCCACCTAGGGATAACCCGTATGACATTTGAAATTGGGAGGCAAATGCAAAATTGCCCCATCCATTGCCAGCTGGCAGCGGAAGGGGCAATTATTCTTTAAATACAGACGTGATTTTTCAGGTCGGCTCTTGCAGTTTCCAGTACTGAAAATTGTTCTGTGCCGAAAATACCCGTCGGAAAACGAGCATTACAGCCAGCATGCATGCGATGCCGGATGAAGCGGTCAGCAGGAACATAAGCAGGATCTGGTAGCGAATGGCCTGTTCGGGGTCCTGTCCGGCCAGAATCTGACCTGTCATCATGCCGGGCAGACTGACCAGACCGATGACCATCATGCTGTTGATCGTAGGCATCATCCCCGCCCTGACCGCATTCTGCGCGGCTTCACGATAGGCTTCCCATCCGGTAGCGCCAAGCGAGAGCATCATTTCCACGTGATCACGTCTTTGGGTCAATTCAGTTGTAATGCGATCCAGCCCCAGCGAGACACCGGTAAGCGTATTACCCATGATCATGCCCAGAACAGGAATCACATATTGAGGCGAGTACCAGGGTTCAATCCGCAGGATGAGGACAAGACCAACACACATAATCATCCAGGACGGAATCCAGATGGAAAACAGCGCATCAAACTGCATGCCCTGGTAGCGGATACGACTGCGGTTTCGGGCGGCCAGTCCGGCAATCACGGTCATGACAGTCATGATGGCCACCACGATATACCACTTGTCTGCAGCAAATACCCACTTGAGAATCAGGCCAATGGCAAAGAGCTGCACCACCATACGCACCGATGCAATCAGCAACTGCTTTTCCAGCCGAAGCTTCAGGAATATCGAAATCAGTCCATTGGCCAGAATGAGCAATGCGGCCAGTCCTATCTCCGCGACCGAAATATTAATGTAATCACTGTTCATCGCCTGCTCCCGACATTTCATCTGTCTTTAGATGACCTTTGCTCATTTGCCATAACCGGTCTCCCACCCGTTGCTTCTGCTGCTCGTCGTGGCTGATCCACAGGGTGGCGGTTTCATGACGATTGGCATCCATCCAGTGCGCAATCAGTTGCTCGACCAGTTGTGCAGTACTCTCATCCAAGGCAGAGGTTGGTTCGTCAAGCAGCAATAAACAAGGATCCAGCTGCAGCACCCGGATCAGACAGACAAGCTGCATTTCTCCACCCGACAGCGCGCCCGATGCCTTCTCCAGAAAAGACGGATCGCGGTCGATGGCATGCAGGAATCGTTCAATTTTCTGTCTGTCGTACTTTTTGTCGCGGTTCACACGCAGTTCGAACGGGAATGTCAGATTACCCTCTACACTGGTATGCAGCAGAACCGGCCGCTGCCGGATGTATGCGATCCGGGACCGATATTTACCGGACTCCATCAGGTTTACCGGCTCGCCCCTGACCGTCAGCTTCCCGGTATCCGGCTTGTCCAGCAACGCCAGGGTTCGCATGAACACGCTTTTACCCGAGCCGGACGCGCCGGACAGCACAATTCTGTCTCCGGGAAAGACGCTACATGTGGCCGGATGCAGCAATACCTGTTTGCCTACCGGATCATTGCGACTGAGATTTTCTGCGCGAAGCAAAGGCGTGCGCGGCGAGGAAAGTTCGGTTACCACAGGATGTTCTTACCATCGTTGAAAACGGTGTCGTACAACAACCGTCAGAAAGGGTGCGATGTTGACTCACAGCGCCCCATTTTTTGACCACCGATGACGGCCAGACAAACCGTCAACCGGGACAGCGCACAATATACACCGAAAGCGGCGCCCCCGGGAGACCCCGTCCCGGTCAGCGCTGCAACAGAATGGCATTTAAGGGCAAATGCGGAATGCGCAATATCACATCCCGGTCTTTCTGCCTCTCTGCCTCGGGTAGCAATTCCCACGCTACCATGGAAGGATGCAATCGTCGCAGATCATCCCGTTGCGCCCCATAACGCCAGCCCGCCAGATAGCGCTGTGCCATCCACCGCTTATGTTCGACCTGTGCCAGCAGCTCCACATCGGACTGGGTAAACGAAAGAGAGCTGGAACGCGCGCTGTTTTCCTGGGCCGTCGTGCTATTCATCTCATCCAGCTTCCCGCACATCGCGAGTTTGTAGGGAATGTGATCCGCCTGCGCCCGGTTGGCGTCTTTCGCATTTTCATTCAGCGCGTCCCAGGACTGCTTATAGGCGTCGCTTTCGCTTACCGCGCCAGACTGCGGTGCCAACTGCTGCAAATAGTCTTCGTGGATGGCGCGCGCGACCGTATCCAGTTTTTCCTGAGTAATCAGTTCGATCTGGCAAACCGATTCCAGACTGCCAAAGAATGACAGGCGGTTCAGTCTGTTCTGTTTTGATCTTAACAGCGCGTTCAAACCATCATTGTGATAATTCAGCGCATAGACCCGAAACGATGACGCCGGGGTTGCATGCAGTATTTCAAGTGACAGCTTGAGATTGGCGGCATCATCGTCAAATGCTGCAATCACAAGCGGAACAACGTTTTCCGAAGGATCAATGACAAATTTGCTCAGAACGTGATCGTAGGTTCCATCAAACTCCATATAGGTAATTGATGCAACCAATCCGACACCGGGATACTCAGCTTCGATCTGTCTGTACGCCAGCGCCGCCTGCGTTCCGCAAAGCACAATTTCCGGGGATGCAGCATTGCGTGTATGCATGACCTGAAGCGCCTGAACAAGCAATGCTTTGGCCGTATCACCGGACCCAAAGATAACCAGTCTGAAGACGGTTTCCGAATTGCGTAGAGCTTCGGCATAGGCATAGGGGAAAGTTGAAAAGAACTGTCGCGCGACCATCTGATGATGATTGAAAAACCTCAGGTCAATGCCCTTCTCTCTTTCATCTTCGAAATAGTCGGACTGCTGCAGCATTGAACTGATTCTTGCATTTGCAATATGCAGAAAGCAGCGAACCTGATATTTTCCGGGATGCCTGTCAGTTATCTGATGCAATGCCTTCACGACATTGATCGTGGTCTGTTCATTCTCCAGAAAGCAGATCAGGTAGCGGGCCCTGCGGATGCCGGCCTCCTGCAGCACTGCACTCTCTGTACCATCGCCATAGAAAACCAGATGACCATTGCGCCGCAATAACCCAGCATTGGACTGATCAGCATTGATTTCCACGGCCACACCTGTCATATCATGCGTTTTTTTCAGATCATTCAGTAGCGCCTTTCCCTTGTTGTTGATGCCAAGCACCAATACATGATTCCGGCGAAACAGCATGCGAAATTGCGTGTAATATTCAACGAACAGACGCTGGGCGATGCGATACATCCCGGCAAGAAGCGCCAGCGTCACCGCAATTTTCACAAAGGTCAGTTGCCAGGGAAGGTTTTCAGGAGGCAGAGACGAGGCAACAGGATCTGATCCCATAAGCGTTCTGAGTGTTCTATATAGTTTCTCAGGCAAATAGAACCATTCGTTAATTCTGGGATAGATCTGACCCAGCCCGGTCCAGGTCAGAACAATGACAATCACGGCGCCAATAAGTAGCAGAATGCTTTTTGTCTGACGGGATAGTTTCATTCAAGGTTGCTCCTGAAATTTTTCTGTGCCTGCTCCAGCAATGCCATGGTTTTTTCTCTGACCTGAGCATCCTTCACTCTTTCAAGCTGCAGCCGAACCATACGGATCAGGTTGCGGGCAACGAATTCGGTGTCCCTGGTCTGGCTGAAATACACAGCCATCGCTGCTCTGGCCATAGGATGAAAACGCCAGTAATTTTCTACCACTTTCAGTTGCCGCTCATCGCGTATCGGAATATATTTTTCAATATAGGCAGTCAACGGTACCGAAGATCCCGGCACGGGCGAACGCACATAGGGGTCCTTAAAGAACCAGGAATCGGGGCGCTGAGCCTGCTGCGGCGTATCAATCACGGCGGCGGCTTCATTGTCATATTTTTTGCCAAAATAGATCTCGGTCTGATCAGCCAGTTCCTTGGCGGGCGCAAGCAATGCATTGGGCACCGCCCATACATTCAGAATGTACAGCCCCACCCTTGCATCCAGGGTCAGAATATCCTTGCCATTGTCCAGCATCATCATATCTGAAATCCGGCTGATACCAAACGGCATCACAACCGGCATACCGGTAGTCGTATCGTACATGGCAATCCCTTTCTCATTGCCTACGCCTACGGGATCGGAAGTGAACAGATATTTGCTGTCTTCAGAAAACTGCAGGAATCCACTCGCCGGATCATTGCGAATTTTCTGACCTACCGGCTGTTTCTTCTCCAGATTCCACAACCGAAGATATTTATTGTCTTCGGCCATGGCAAGTATTTTGTTATCAGGGCTCAGCTGTGCCTTGGGTGTCTCTCCTGCTGTGGGCACCGTCATCTGGCTGACAAAATCCGTCAGATCATACAGTTTTGCATTGTCACTGAAATAGGCCAGCAGGTATTGATTATCTGGAGTGAAATACGCGCCCTTGATCCGTGTATTCTCGCGATGCAAAACCTTGCCGGTACTCACGTCCACCACCCGCCAGTTGTTTTGCGCATCCAGAATCAGAATGCGGGACAAATCCTCAGACAGCTTATATTTCTCATTGGTCTTCAGACCAAACGATTGCACTATGTCTCCAGACTCGATGTCCCAGACCCCCAGCTTTGTTTCATCCATTCGCGACGACACACGCTTACCATCGCCACTAAAAGAAAGCAGGCCCTTGACCTTCAATGGTTTGCCAAATGGCTGTCCCGTGCCGGCACGAAAAAAGCGCAACTCGTTGTATTTGTTCTCCGGAACCGAAACGGTATAGATAAAATCATGTTCATCATTGCCAGCAAAGTCCTGAATCTGCGTGGGCGTCCTGATGAACTCACGCGGCGTCTGTTCTCCCTCCAGGGACAGATATTGCAACGAATGACTGTTCCTTTTTAGAAGTACTATCCCCTTGCTATCCGTGGTGCTGCTGAATGACTTCAGATCGGTTCCCAGGTCAATTTGCTTGCGCAACAGGGCTGGCGCCTGCGCCGTTGTCAGATAATATGAACCTTCCAGCAGATCCACCCGTTGCGTCATATCGGGTGACGCATTCGATATATCATCGCGCAGCAACCGCGACAGATTGATGGGCGCGCGGCCCGATGAAAGCTCGCGATTTGTCTGCATATCACGAACGGAATAACTTTCCTGCCATACCAGTGTATAGGTTTTGCCATCCTGACTGAAATAAACGTCCTCGGGTGTGGCCACGTTGTCAATTCTGACGACCTCATGCTCACCTTTCTGCAGATCAATGTGATACGTCCCATTGACTGCCTGAACGAATACGTGTTGAGCATCCGGACTGAATATCAAACGATTGATTCCACCAGGAACCAGATATTCCTGGCTTTGCTGCAGCTGGCCCTGCCCATTCACCGGATAAAGCTGTAAGTGATTCTCATCACTGCCGGTTTCATAAAAAGCAATCACCCTGCCGCGGGATTCGATTTCAACCCGGTCTCCACTGACCGTTTTCGTATTGCGGGACGGTATATCGTCGATCTCCAGCTGGCGCGTCCGAAGATTAAACAGCTGTGATTTGACGTGCTGCATTTTGCCCTGTTCGGAGGGCCAGCCCTGAATGACCAGCCAATGCGCTTCGTCGTCCACCGTGAACGAGGAAAGCCGCATATTTTCGGGCACTTCGTAGATTGCATCGACGGATTTTCCTTCCTGCCAGGACGCAATCTTGTTATCGGCCGTTGTGAAGTAAAGTACGTTGCGATTGTCAAACTGCATCCTGGAAAATGAGCCGACATTGGCGTCGTTCACAATCGTATGCAGTTTCTGCGTATGCGCGTCCCATATCTGCAAGCCGCGTTGCGCGCTGGTTGTTGCATTCACAGAGGCAAGCCAATGTCCGTCCGGACTGAACACCGGTTTGGAATCCACCCGAGGCATCAGCGTCATGCCATTTTGCCCCATCAGCATGGATTGCACATATAACGCTGTTCGTTCATTGCCATAACGGGTTGCCGCCGCCATATAGGCCGCGCCTTCTGCCACTTCTTTCTGGTCTATCTTGTTCAATCCCGACAGATATAGTGAACGGGAAAGCATGGATTGCGCGGAGTTTCTTTCACTCCAGGCATAGACGCCCAGTGCCACTGCCATCAAAGCCAGCACACCGATGACAACTGCAATTCGCTTGACGATCCGGGTGCGCTGCCGGGCCTTGGCCAGCTGATAGGCCTGATCCCGTTGCGTCAGATCACCCAGCGGAACGTCCAACACACCTGCAATAATCTTGAGTTTGGCCAGATCCAGCCTATCCTTGTAAGCCACAGCACGACGCTCCACCTCCTTGCGAGACAGGTTTCGATCGCTTTGCAGATGGCGCCGATAGGCTTCAGGCGTGGTGAATCCCTGCTCCTGCGTACCTGGCAGGCGAGCGTCAGCCGCTATCGGCTCCTGCGGCGTCGCGGTATCAATATTGCCAGCGTCATCAACACGATAGCGCAGCACTTCCGGGAAACATTGCTGTGCAGAGGTCTCGCTGCCGTATTCCGGCTCTCCGGCAAGAATCAGCGCAATGATACGGTCGCTCTTGCCGGTTTGCTTGAAATAGCGCAATTCCTGACACACATAGACGGATCGCGCCGACTGGGGCGAACTCAAATAGATGAGAAAAGCGGATGCGTCCAGCGCAGTGGTCAGTGCGGTGGAAAGATTGGAACTGGCGGACAGTTCCTTTTCGTCCTGAAAAACGGGGAAAATCTGCGCAGGAATCGGCTTACCGGCGCGATTAGGCTTGCCCACCAGATCGGCAGGCACTTCATAGGTCTCCAGCTCATGGTGCAGCCAGTCTGCCCATTTGCGCCCCTCTTCCCGGTTATCAGCGTGACTGTAGCTGATAAACGCAGCATAGGTCAGTC
>JAFAGQ010000322.1 GCA_023422555.1 Pseudomonadota bacterium | reverse complement strand
AGCCGTCATCGCGGAGGTGTAGAATGATCGCCCGCCTCATTACGGCTCTGGGTACCCGCATCACCCGTCCCATCCTGACGCTGGGTGTGTTTTTCCGTTTCTTCCTGTCAGTCATGGCGCGCAGCAGCGTGGTGTTCAAGCGCCCGCGACTGGTCATTGAACAGATTCACTTCATCGGTAACTACTCTCTGGTTATCATCGCCGTCTCCGGTCTGTTCGTGGGTTTCGTCATTGGCCTGCAAGGCTATTACACGCTGACACGCTACGGGTCGGAAGAAGCACTGGGTGTGATGGTGGCACTGGGACTGGTTCGCGAACTGGGTCCGGTGGTGACGGCACTGCTTTTTGCAGGCCGGGCCGGAACGTCCATTACGGCTGAGATCGGTCTCATGAAGGCGGGGGAACAGATCGCCGCCATTGAAGTGATGGGGATCAATCCACTCCGGCGAATTGTGGTGCCGCGTTTCTGGGGTGGCATTGTGGCCATGCCGATTCTTGCCCTGATTTTTTCAGCGGTGGGTGTGATCGGTGGCTGGCTGGTTGCCGTGGTCCTGATTGGTGTTGATGCAGGCTCATTCTGGTCACAGATGCAGAACGCCGTAGACATCCGCAACGATATTCTGGCCGGTTTCATTAAAAGTGTCGTTTTTGGCGTAGCGGTCATGCTGGTTGCCGTCTACGAGGGCTGGATGTCACGGCCTACGCCCGAAGGGGTGGCACGTGCGACAACGCGCACGGTTGTTGTCAGTTCGCTGCTTGTTCTGGCGCTCGATTTCCTGCTCACAGCAGTTATGTTCGGTGGCTAGTCACTCACGGTGACGCGCACACGATAAAGGTTAAATTCAAATGAGTAAGAAAACAGATTTTCTGGTTGGGTTGTTCGTGCTGCTGGGTATTCTGGCAGCGGTGTTTCTGATGCTTCAGGCCGGCAACCTCAAAACATTCTCTATCGGCAAGACGTACCATATTACGGCCCGCTTTGAGAACATTGGTGCGCTCAAAGTGCGTTCACCGGTCAAAAGCAATGGCGTGGTAGTGGGACGCGTCAGCAGCATCTCTTTTGACAACAAAGAGTTCAAGGCCGTAGTTGGCATGGATATTGAAGACGGCTACGTGTTCCCCGAGGACAGTTCCGCTTCCATCATGACATCTGGTCTGCTGGGTGAGCAATATATCGGTCTGACACCGGGTGCAGATGAGAAAAATCTTGCAGATGACGGTCAGATCACTTATACGCAAAGCGCGGTGGTACTCGAAGAACTGATCAGCAAGTTCCTGTTCTCCAAGGCAGAGTCCGAGGGTTCGGCCAGTGGAAGTAACAGCGGCAATGGCGGCGGCGACAATGGTGCTCCGCAGGACAAGGATGATGCGGCGCCTGCGCTGACGCCGCCAGCCTCTGCGCCTGCTCCCGCGCAATAACAACTGAAATACTGGTATATTTACGATAACGTAAGGGCAGGGGAGCACGGGGCGACGTCATGGGGGCGCGCCTCCGGGGATTGATGCTGATAGATTCCTGCCCACAATCAAACAACGAGTCCTGAATGAATCAAACACAAATGCGCCTGGTTGGTCTGGGGTCCGTGCTGGCGTTGCTGGCCGGATGTGCGTCGGTGAAAGACCCGACGCCAGGAGATCCGCTGGAAAGTTATAACCGCGGCATGTTCGCATTCAATGATGCGGTAGACCGCAATCTGTTCACGCCGGTTGCCAAGGGCTATAAGGCAGTGGTGCCAAGCCCGGTTCGTACCTGCGTAACCAATATCTTCAATAACTTTGGTGATATCTGGTCAGGTGTCAACAGCTTCCTTCAGGGGCGTTCGCTCGACTCCATCAACACCTTCGGTCGTGTGCTGTTCAACTCCACCATGGGTATTGGCGGATGTATTGATGTGGCCACCATGAACGGCGCGCCGCGAATCCAGAATGACTTTGGTACCACGCTGGGCGTCTGGGGCCTCGGTCAGGGGCCGTACTTTGTGCTGCCGTTGCTTGGGCCTTCCACCTTCCGGGATACTGCTGGTACGGTCGGAGACGGATTCGGCAGTGCTGCCGTTTACGCCTCGCCAGCGGCGATTGACGACGTCCCTGTCCGTAATACGGTCTGGGGTGTCAGCTTCGTCAATACCCGCGCTAACCTGCTGAATGCCAGCGATCTGCTGAACGATGTGGCGCTGGATCGGTATAGCTTCCTGCGCGATGCATACCTGCAGCGTCGTCAGGCTCTGTTGAACCAGAAGCTGGGTCCGGTCGTGCTGGATGCCAAAGACAGTCAGGGCAAACCGGCACGAGGCGGCAGCCTGCCGGAATATGATGATCCCGATGCGGGCAGCGCCGGATCTGCGGCACCGGCCAGCGACCCGAATCTGCCATCCTATGACGATCCTGAAGCGGCGCCAGCCAGCCCATCGGCCGGCCAGGCTGCATCTCCTTCCGCTAGGGCGGCTGCACCCTCTGGGCAGCCCGCTCCCGGCAATGCACAGCCCGCGACTGGCGCTGGGCAAAGTCAGGCTCCGGCCGGTGCGCCATCCGGTAGCAGCAACGCCGACCCGTCTCTGCCGGTGTATTCCGATCCGGGTAACTGAATTAGTGCCGGTTACAACAGCCTGAAACGGGATTTGCCTCCCACTCCTTTCAGGCTGTTTCATCGGGCATGTTCTTTTACCCTTGCTGACATTTCCCGTGTATCCTCGGAATATACAATGCATTTATTCGG
>JAFAGQ010000258.1 GCA_023422555.1 Pseudomonadota bacterium | reverse complement strand
CTGCCGGAACTGGGCCCTATCGGTTCCAATGGTCTGGCCAATGCGCGGGACTTTCTTGCGCCGGTCGCAGCCTATGAAGATAGCGATGACAGTTGTGAACTGATTCGGAAATTCGGTGGTAACTTCTGGCGCGTCCCGTTGCATCGCTCACCATTCAATGTGGTTGCATGGCATGGTAATCTGAGTCCCGTCAAATATGACACTGCGCATTTCATGACCATCGGATCAATCAGCTATGATCATCCGGATCCTTCCATTTTTACTGTGCTGACGTCGCCCAGCGATACGGCAGGAACGGCCAACTGTGATTTTGTGATATTTCCTCCCCGCTGGCTGGTCATGGAAGACACCTTCCGCCCGCCATGGTTCCATCGCAATTTCATGAGCGAATTCATGGGACTGGTCTATGGCGAATATGATGCCAAACCTGGCGGTTTCAAACCCGGGGGTGCCAGCCTGCACAATTGCATGGTGCCTCACGGGCCCGATGAAGAATCTTACGGCAAGGCGACAGCGGCTGAACTCAAACCACAGAAGCTGGATAACACACTGGCGTTCATGTTCGAGAGCCGCTATCGTTTCGTACCTACCGCGTTTGCCATGCAGGGGCCGGAACTGGAAAAAACCTATATCGACTGCTGGATGGGATTGAAAGACCAGTTTGAGCGCTGATTAACATGGATTGTCTCATACGGGGGATTCGTGTTACCTTGGAATCAGGTTCAATGCAATATTCCATCATTTAGGAGAGCTGTCATGGCTAAAAGTACAAAAGACGATACGACTGCGGCCGCTGCATCCAATCCGTTCGCAGAACTGGGGAAAATGTATGAACAGTTTCAGGTGCCCGGCCTGGATCTGACTGCCATTGCTGATGCGCGTCGCAAAGATGTGGAAGCGCTGGTGCAGGCCAACAAGGCGGTTTATGACGGAATGCAGGCGCTGGCCAACAAGCAGGCGGAAATGTTCCGCCAGGCAATGACGGATATCCAGGGCGCCGTAGGAACTGCCAGCACGAATCCTGCTGCGCAAACGGAACTTGCGCGCAAAGCCTATGAAAAAGCCATTGCCGATATGCGGGAACTCGCGGAAATTGCGCGCCAGTCTCAGACCGAGGCAATGACCAGCATCAGTCAGCGCGCCGCGCAACATATGCAGGAACTGCGTGATATGGTGCAGAAAAAGTCGGTCTGAATGGTGGCTGTGAACTCAGGCGCAGGGAGAACGTGCTGAATCTAAAGTGCTGACGCAAAAGCACTGAGGCAAAAGCACTGAGGCAAAAGCACCGAACAAAAAGCCAGTTGCCGGTGTCGACTGGCCGATGAGCGGGGTCAGTCTCGTATTCTGACGATCGCGGACGAATCCGGGATTCTCTTATTATCATGTCCGTGATATATTCCCGATATTGCAACCAATTGCATCAATGCATCGGGGATGTATGTCTGGCTTCGATTCCAAATTCCGTGTGGTGGTATCGCTTGCCGGATGGGCGATCCTGTACTGGCTCGCCGCCTATATTTCCCTTTTGCTGGACGATCCGCTGTCTCATGTCGGGTTCGTCTGGTTTCCCGCAGGCATTGGTGTATCGGCGTTTCTGGTCATTGAATTCCGGCGCTGGCCCTGGCTGCTCGCTTTTCTCTTTGTCGCCCACCTGCTGGCGGATATCCATTTCAGTCATGATATTCCCATTGCAATTGCCTTATCGGCCATAACACTTGCCACCGATATGGCAACCGCTTGGGCTGTTCGCAGGTATGCCGGAAGCAAAGACGATCTGCAGATTGTGTTGCGGTGGATCATCGCCACATTCGTGATCAGCGCCATTGCGGCCGTGCTCGGCTCCGCCTGGCTCGCGGTTTATGAAGACACACCTTTTGATCAGCTTGTGTGGGTATGGTGGGGAGCAAACGTTTCCGGCGTTTTGTATGTGACCGCTGTAATCATGGGATTGCGCGGGTTCACACTGGGCAGACGGGCTGTAAGCCCGCGTGCCAAGGTCGTCGGATTGATTGCATTTGCCGTCATGATCGTTCTCTCCTGGATGATTTTTGATCTGGAACATGTGGATCTGATGCATGGCGCCAATGAGCGTGCGCCGTGGCGGGCCACGCTGATATTTGCCCTGACCGGTATCCCCATTATTCTGGCTGTGATTGTTGCCATTGCCTGCGGCAATCGCATGGGTGCACTGGCGCTGCTCAGTCTGGGCGCCATTGTGATTTATCACTCTTCGGAAGGGACGGGTCCTTTCTTTCTCAGAACGCTGCAGCCAGGCGACTCGCTGCTGCTGGCACAGTGCTATCTGGTTGGCGCGGCATTGCTCATCGTCTTTTTGCGAGTCTTCACGCATAGCGTCCGACGGTACGATGCTGGCGCTGATCCGCTAACCGAAACGGCATATATGTATCGAATCGATGCATCGGGCAGCATGGACTGGGATGCAGACATCACCGCCGCAGTGAATCTGCCAGCGGATGCCAGCGACAGTCTGGCTGCGATGCTGGAAAGCGTGCATCCGGATGATCGCGCGGCACTGCAAAAGATCATGCAGGTAGCCGACATTCATTCAGGGTCCCTGGCGCCTGTCGAATTTCGTTTGCAATCGTCCGATGAACAATGGATATCGGCTCGTGCGCCGGTACCGACGCGGATAGACGAACCTGAAGGCGCTATTGTCGTCGGGACCTGGCTGATCAGCAACCGGAGGACCTCATGAATCATTGGTTTGCTGTGCAGTCAGTCTGCAATTGGAGTCTGCGATGATACAGATTGCACTTTTGCTGTTCGGGGCCAATTTTGTTCGCCGCAATGCCTATCTGCTAGGGATTCTGGGATTTGTCTGGCTTATCATGGGTCTGATCATATTCATTGATGCGCTCGACGGCGTTCGTTATTTTCCCCTGATGCTTTTCGGAATTTTGCTGCTCATCGAGAGTGTCATTACGTTAAGCGTGGCCTCCAGCGGCGTGGGCGCACAGAAAGCGGTGCTGTATTTCAAAGGGGGCGGCTTCTTTCTGATTTCGCTGCTGATTCTTTCCAACGATACCATCAGCAATATGCTTCTGGCCTTCATTCTGGGCATGGCGTACTTCGTGATGGGGGTACTGCAGATTGCGTCGGCGTGGGTGGTGCGGTTCCCGAACTGGCGAACAGCGCTGGGAGTTGGCGTTGCAAAGATTGCATTTGCCATATTCATGTTCGGACCCTATCCCAGCCATTATTCGGCAACCATTTCCGTTTTCATTGGCATCACACTTATCATGGGTGGCATTGTTACCCTGAATGTCTTTGTCAGGGCGCGCCAGCTCAAGGCAGGGACATCAGTCTTTGCGCTCTTTGCACCCTCTGACGTTCTGCCAAAAATCCGCAATACCGATTTACGTCGGAAGGTCAATACCGAAGGACCCACAGGTCATGTACAGGAAGAACCGCTGACTGTGCATGTATGGACGCCGGAAGGTTCGTCCAAAAATGCACCTGTCCCCAGGCCTGTGATTAACCGCTACATCGCGGCTGTCGATGTCAATGGCGTGATCTCCACGGGGCATGCCGCACTGGAAATGTTGCCGCAAACCTATATCAGTCTTTACCCCGCAGCCGATATCGATCGTTCACCCTCGGAGTTCTTCCGGATTTTGAAGGCAACACGCGATAATGATGTCGCTGGGCAGTTTCAGCCGGACTATGTGACGGAATCGCAAGCCTGGTGCCCGTCGAACTGGCAGGTGAAGTTTCATTCCTATAACGCCGAGGGTCTGAACCGATTCTGGGAGGAGTACAGGCAATATGAAATTTACAATCTGACCTCACGCAATTGCTCAAGCTCGGTAAGTTACGCACTGGAGGCTGCGCTGGATGGAGCACTTGAAGACCGGGTCACGCATTCCTGGCGCGAAGTGCTGCGTGTCATGATGATGCCTGAGCTGTGGATCGCGGCACAAATCAGAAAGCGCGCGACCACCATGGCGTGGACACCCGGTCTGACGCTGGATTATTCCCGCGCGTTGAGAGCCATTGTTCATCCGGTCAGCACGCCGTGGTTCTCGCGCCTGCTACGGGTCAGCAAAGCATCGCGAGTTTCGGTGACAGGATAGAATCTCTTTTCTCGGGTTGCCGCGATATCCAGCTCAGTGAAGCGCGGCGAGCGTAAACTCGGCGCTCATGAACGCAGCTCGTGTTCATTTCGTCCGTGATTACCGCAGTCGCACTAGCTGCGTGGATAGCCTGGGAATAAGTGGCATCGTTCAGATTCCCGGCACACCTTCCCGAATCACGCGTGAATAGTCATTGATATCGGTATTGGCTCTGGCTCTGTCGGTATATCGTCCGCGCCGGCGATATTCTTCCACATTGTCCGCACCTTGCAATCCACCGACCTTGTACAGATACTCGGGCAGGTATCCCGAAGCCAGGAGTCGATAATCCAGAGGCAGACCGGGCACAATACGATCCATCATACGGAAAATCAGCGTGGTGCAGTTGCCTGTAATGGTGTGATAGAACCTGGGTGTATGAACGAGTCGATTGGCTTCATCCAGATATGCCAGCAATAGTGACTGCCTTGCGGTTGCATCCATATTTACCCGGTATAAGTATCCGTCTTCGTTCCGGATATTACTGCGGACATACAGAATATCCCTTTCGTCTGCCGCCACAATGCTGAGTTCATACATCTTGAAGAAGCCGCCCAGTTCAGAGAATGCATCTCCTTCCTTTCGCCGGATTTCAACTGAAAAGACCAGGTAGTCATCATTACCGAATCCGAACGACACCATTGCATGTGCAATAGCGGGATCGGCCCAGTAAGAAAGCGCCAGATCCACCGACTCCAGCCTGCTCAGATCGTATTGCCGGGTTTCCCATTGCTGTTTGTAATTATCGGGCGCATGCCAGGTGAAATGACGGACATTCCTGATCGTTAGCTGCTGATTCTGAATAGTCCCTTGCGCCTGGCGCGAGACTTCGGGAATCCAGGGCCGATTGTTCAAAGGAACAATGCGCCGCCACCATATAACAAGTGCAATGACGAAGAGCGTATAGCTGATGCCGCCCAGAGCCTGTAGCCATTCGATCTGTGGCTGGAAGATCGTGGCCAGAAAAACGAGGGAAACCAGCGCCCAGAGCGCAATAATCAACAGTCGCGCGGCCGGCCGCCGGGTAAGTTGTACCCATAGCGCCAGCGTGCCGAGGAAGAAAACAATAACGACGAGTACCGCCAGCGCGACCATCATTCTGCTCTATGCCAGTGAAATCAAATTGACTGGGTAAATAGTACAGTAGTTTGATTGATCAATAAAGATGCACATTAAAGGGGTGACCGGAAACTATAAAAGGTAGACCGGATACCGTCGATGTATTGTTGGAGAGTGCTTGCCCAAGGTCCGTCCACAAAAAAACCATGTCGTGGCTACGACATGGTTCACTTGCCCGTCCGGTGGAAAGTCCACAGGAAAGCCGGGAATGAATGGCGACCGACCCATAAGGAATTGACAACTGCGATCAAATGCCCGGTGCGGCGCCGCTTTTCCCGGAAAGTCTGCAGTTTATTTGAGCTGACCGTCCTTGTTGGTATCGGCAGCTTCAAAGTCAGTGGTCACTTGCGCTGTCATTTCATCGTGTTCAATACGACCGTTTTTATTGGCGTCAACAGCAGAGAACTGATCGGGCGTCAGAATAGTACCCACTTCTTCTGCGGTCAGCGCGTTGTCGCCATTCTTGTCCAGATTCTTGAAAGCGGCGTTCATGGCCTGATCATATTCTTCCTTGCCAACAGCCCCATCTTTGTTCAGGTCCAGTTTGGCGAGCTGATCCTGCGAAATCTCACCACCGCCGGCGGGCATTGTTCCGGGCATTCCCTGGCCACCTGCTGAAGGTGCGCCTTGCGCTGCCGTACTCGCAGGCGCCTGCTCCATGGACTGGCCGGTTCCGGCACCTGTTGTCTGGGCGCCAGCGCTTTGGGCGAGAAACAAGGCAGAACCCACACTTGCAGTGACGGCAAAACAAGCGGCAGCGGTTTTGCTTCTCAATAATGCTTTCTTCATAAATCAAAACTCCTTTCATTAACGGCTGCAGAGGAGAGGCCCGCTGCACATGCGCGTTGCGACAGGTTGGTGTGAAGAGCGCGGTCTTGCAGCACCAAATGATTTTTCATACTAACACCATCAAACAGTGATTTCATTTGGAATAATGAGAAGATGTAACGGTATGATTCGCTGTTATGCGCCTATCTGCGTTCAACTTCTTTGATAAGCTTCATATCCCTTGCGGCGCAGGTCACACGCGGGGCACTGGTTACAGCCGTAACCCCAGTCATGTCGGTGCGCCCGGTCGCCCAGATAGCAGGTATGGGTGTATTCCTTGATCAGTTCGACTAGCGGAGTACCACCTAGCGTTTCGGCCAATTGCCAGGTTTGCTCCTTATCGATCCACATAAGCGGTGTCTCAATCACCATGGGTTTGTCCAGTCCCAGACTCAACGAAACCTGCAGTGACTTAAGTGTATTGTCCCGGCAATCGGGATAGCCGGAATAATCGGTCTCGCACATGCCGCCAACCAATACTTCCAGGCCACGGCGGTAGGCCAGTGCCGCGGCGAAATTGAAAAACAGCAGATTTCGTCCCGGGACAAAGCTATTGGGCAGTCCGCTTTTTTCGAATTCGATGGCCTTGTCCTGAGTCAGAGAGGTGTCGCTGATCTGGCCCAGAACCGACAGATCCAGCATATGATCGTCGCCCAGACGGCTGCTCCATTCAGGAAATTGCAGACGAAATTGTTCAATTACCTGATTCCGACAGTCGATTTCCACGGCATGACGCTGGCCATAGCTGAAGCCGATGGTTTCCACATATTGGTAATTGGTCAATGCCCATGCCAGGCAGGTCGTTGAATCCTGTCCTCCCGAGAAAAGGACAAGTGCTTTACGATTCATCATTATCATCCATGAAAATTGGTGTCTGAAGTCAGGCTCAAGCTCAATTGCATTCGAGGTTCTGGCGCGACCCTGTGGTGTCTATCGTTTACTTCGGGAGAAAACCAGAATATAAATAATCACATTTAAAATAATCAGTCCCGCTGCCAGTGAAATCTGGATAGGCCGGGTCAGCCCTGGCGGATAGATGGCCATCAGCAGGTAGTGCTCCAGAAAGCTTCCGCTATAGGCTGTCTGTCCCGCAAGCGCCCGCAAATGATTTTCCAGCGGCGTCAGCGGGCAAATGCCGCCTGTTGAGATGATAAACGCACACCACAGCAACGCGGGCAGATGCAGCAGAATAAACCGAAACTTCCACAGCACAAGCAAGCCGCCGAAAATTGCAAACAAAATAAACGCAAAATGCGTGATCAGAACCAGATCTGCAAGCAGACGGTAAATCACGATTGCTCCCCTGGATCTGCGCCCAGCGCTGCCTTCAGCCATGCGGCCAGTGCAGAAGATCGTTGATCAGCGCGGTTGCGGGGGACCCAAAGGCTGAGTCTGGCGCTTGTCTGTACAAATCCCCAGGGGGCTTCCAGCCGATGCGCTGCCAGATCATCCGCGACCACTTGCTGTGGTGCAATCGCGACTCCCAGACCAGCGGTGGCGGCCTCCAGAAGATAGTACAGATGTTCAAATGCCGTTCCCAGCCTGAGCTGATCTTCCGGCAAGCCATGCGCATGCGCCCATTGGTTCCACGCTTGCGGCCGCGTGGCCGGGTACATCAATGGCTGCATAAGCAGCGCTTCGATGGGTGCGTTTGCCAGTTCATCGTAACTGGTATGTCGCGGACTGATTACTGCACCGATCTGTTCCGCACCCAGATCATAGACCGTCATATCGTCAGGCCAGGGTTCAGCGGCAAAACACAGTGTCGCATTGACGCCAGGATTGCGCGGGTTCGGTTCTCCCTCGCCGGCGGTCAATTGCAAACGCAATTGGGGCAGATCACGGTTCAGTCTGTCGAGTCGTGGAATAAACCAGCGAGCCAGCAGACTGCCCGGACACGCCAGCACAAACGGGCCATCATCTGCTTTAAGGCGGATATCTGCACAGGTATGACGAATGCGGTCAAAGGCAGCCGCCGCCGCATCGCGCAGCTGTGTTCCGGAATCTGTGAGTTTTACGCCTCTGCCATCTTTCGCGAAAAGGGATGTACCCAGAAACGATTCAAGCGCCCGAATTTGGCGACTGATGGCGCCGTGAGTCACATGAAGTTCTTCGCCTGCCTTGCTGACGCTCTGCAGTCTTGCAGCCGCTTCGAAGGCGCGTAAGGCATTGAGAGGAGGAATATCTCGGGACATGACTCGCTAAATATGTGATTTAAACTGACGTATTGACTCAATTTTATCGCTTTTTTTTCCAAGGCAGATCGCCTATGCTCTATTTATGAAAACGCGCGGCCGGGCTCAACTCCCGATTCCGGCATGACGCAAACAGGAGAATGCACAACAATGGCTTCAACAAGTACAAATGAAATGGCTTCAGTGAGTACAGACGCAGATCCGGCAGGAATGTTTGGCGAGTTCGGCGGACAGTACGTCGCCGAGACCCTGATGCCGCTTATTCATGCGCTGGCTGCTGAATACGAAAAGGCGAAGGGTGATCCGGCATTTGCAAAAGAGCTGGCTTACTTCCAGCGCGATTATGTGGGACGCCCCAGTCCTTTATATTACGCCGAACGCCTGACTGAGCACTTTGGAGGCGCCAAAATCTATCTTAAGCGTGAAGAACTCAATCATACGGGCGCGCACAAAATCAACAATTGCATCGGTCAGATTCTGCTGGCCCGTCGCATGGGCAAGAAAAGAATTATTGCTGAAACCGGCGCTGGCATGCACGGGGTGGCAACTGCCACAGTGGCGGCCCGGTTCGGTCTGGAATGCGTCATTTACATGGGCAGTACAGATATCGATCGGCAGCAGGCCAATGTATTTCGTATGAAATTGCTTGGGGCAGAAGTCCTTCCGGTGACTGCCGGTACGGGTACGCTGAAGGATGCGATGAATGAGGCGCTGC